>JAUIME010000540.1 GCA_030433195.1 bacterium | reverse complement strand
CGTCTACGGCTTCGCGCTCCCTTTTTGTCGCCGCGGCAACGTCGAGCTCGCCTCGGGATTCCCGACCGACGTCCTCTTCGTGAACGGCAGCGCGGGCGACCCGAGTCGACGAGTCGTCGCCGACGAAGGCGATACGATCCTCGGAGCGATCATCGACCCGCCCGGCGGCGGCAACGGCCGCTTCTTCGTTCACGCAAACGCGGGGAGCATCGACGTGACGACGCCACTTCCGTTCGACATCGGCAACCTGTGCTTCCCGGTCCTCGCGAGCCAGGGAGCGAAACCGCTCGCGGTCTGGAACAATCTCGGCCGACGCGGTGATCTCGGGATCAGCCACTACTTCGGAACGCCGATCGACGACCCCGAGCCGGCCCCGACCGTGTTCTTGCTCGAACTCGACGGGGATCCCGTCCACCTGCCGGTCGGTACCGAGATCACGCTGCAAGGTGCGATCGTCGATCCGACGAGTGATGCATCGAAGCCTCTTCGCACGACCAACGCCGTGACTCTGGAGATCCAATGACTCCCTTGATGCGACTCACCACGATGACCGCGGTCCTCACAATCGGACTCGCGTTGATGGCCGCGCCCTCGTGTTTCGCGAACGAGGAAGAAGACTACGACAACGAAAGCGCGCCGCTCATCCGCCTCGCCCCGTCCGATCCCGTCCACCTGATGGGCTTCGGTACCGCCGTCGCGGTGTCCGGTGACTTCGCGGTGGTCGGCGCGCCCTATTCGACCACGGAGACCGGCAGAGCGTACGTGTTCCAACGCATCGGCGAATCGTGGAACGAGGTCGCGAAGCTCGTGCCCGAGGACGGCGTGCCACGCGACAAGTTCGGCGAGATCGTCGCGATCGACGGGGAGCACCTGATGGTCGTCGCCCCCGACGCCGAGATCGATTCCATCGAGGAAGCCGGGGCCGTCTACATGTTCCGCCGCGTCGGCGAGAACTGGATCCAAACCGCACGAATCACGAACGACCCGCCCCACCGTCGCCACAACTTCGGTGAAGGTGCCGCACTGCACGGTGAAACGGTCGCTATCGGAAGAACCGGCGTCGGCGAGAACGCACGTGTCCTGCTGTACGAATTCGACGGGACGACCTGGGTCGAGAGTGACGAGCTCGTACCCGATGACCCGAACCGCTCGTACTTCGGCTGGGGCCTCGATCTCTCGGAGCGTTGGCTCGTCACGGGAGATGTGCGCGCCCCCCTCGCCGAGCGAATCCGCATCTACGAGCGGACCGAAGCAGGCTTCGAGTTTCGCAGCACGATCGGCGGCGATCCGGAACGATCCAGATATCTCGGAGGCGCGACTCTCCGAGTGAGCGGCGATCGCATCGCAGCGCTCGCCGGAACCGACGAGTCGACCACCACCCTCATCTACACCTACGAGTACGACGGTAAGCAGTGGAACCGCCACGATGTGCTCGAAGGTTCACCGGACGACTACTACGGAAGCGGTCTCGCGCTCGAGGGCGACGTGCTTCTCGTCGGGCTTCCGGCCGCCCCGAGCGACCGAGATACCGGACAGGCGCACCTCCTCACCCCCGCCGGTGACGGTTGGGCCATCGACAGCGTGATGCAGCGGTACCCGCAGGGCGGCGGCGATCGTCCACGACTCGGCACCTCGGGTGCGATGGACTCGACGACGGTCATCGTCGGAGCTCCTGAAGCTCACTTCGAAGGCTCCGAAGTGGGGTTCGCCTACATCGCGTACGTCACTCCGTGCCGAACCGGCGTCGTCGGGGCGGGTGTTGGTGCGCCCGAAGCCGTCCTTTTCTTCAACGGCGTCGTCAGCGACATCGATCGTTTCATCGAAATCGACGAAGGCGACGCGATCATCGGAACGATCTTCGACGCACCCGGCGGCGGCTCGCGCTACGTCATTCACGCAAACGAAGGTCTCCCGACCCCGAGCACGCTGACGCCACTCCCCGCCCAGGTCGGACTCGGCTGCTTCCCGTTCCTGACGACCGAAGGCGCCGCACCGCTCGCCGTTTGGAACAACATCGGTCGTGAGGGGAAGCTCGGCTCGAGCCGCGGCTTCGACGGCCAGCCGATCCCCGATCCACCGCTCGCACCGACGATCTTCCTCGTGTTGCACGAAGGCGACCCGGTAAACCTCCCGGTCGGAACGACCGTCACGTTCCAGGGCGTGATCCTAGACGGGGATTCACCGAGTCCGCGAAACGTCAGCACGACGAACGCGATTACGTTGCGGATTCTGTAGGCGATCAGCCGATCGGGCAAGAAGCCTCTCGTACGGCCCGCTTGCATTCGCACCTCGTCGGGGTGGTAGCATTTGTCGCAACCGAGTCCCCTGCGACGGAGCTTTCTTGATGACGCTTTCCGGCCCTGTGATCAGCGATCTGGTCGATCCCCGTAACCGCGGCTTCGTCGCAGTGCTCTTCTCGATTGCGTGCCTCGCGCTCGTCGGCTGCCAAGGCCGCTCGACTCGGCCGGCGCAGTCCGAGCGTTCGCTCGCGACGAGCTCGACCGAAGGGCGAGTCTCGAACAGCGATGCCGAACGCGAACCGCTGACGTTCGACGCCTTCTTCACGGGCGCGACGATGCGCTTTGACTACATGCATCACGGAAACGCCGACCACGAGGCCATCAGCGTCGACGGCTATCGCATCGAGGGGGCATGGCCGGGAAGTCGCACACAGCTCATCGATCCGACCGGCTTCGGGAAGTACCGGTTCCGCGTGCACGACCGCGAGTCGGGGCGGGCGATCTGGTCGCGCGGGTTTGCGAGCATCTATGGCGAATGGGAAACGACCGGTGAGGCGCGAACGACGCACGGCGCTTTCCACGAATCGCAGCGTTTTCCCGAGCCGCGCGCGCCCGTCGTGCTCGTTCTCGACAAGCGTGGTGACGATGGCAAATTCGCCGAGATCTTCCGCGTCGAGTGTGATCCGCAGAGTCGGTTCGTCGATCGCGGCGAAGTGCAGTCGACGTATCCGGCGTGGTCGATCGTCTCGAGCGGCAATCCCGCGACGAAGGTCGATCTGTTGTTCCTCGGCGACGGCTACACCGCCGACGAGATGGACAAGTGGCATGCCGACGCAACACGACTCGCCGAGGCGCTGCTCGCCGAGGAGCCGTTCCGAAGCCGCCGCGGAGACTTCAACGTCTGGGCGATCGATGTGCCCTGCGAAGCCTCCGGCGTCACGAACCCGCGCGCGGGTTTCTGGAATCGCACGCGCCTCGGCTTGCAGTACAACTCGATGGACAGCGATCGCTACATGCTTTCGATGCGCAACCGCGAAATCCGCGACATCGCGGCCGCAGCGCCCTACGACGCGATGATCCTCGTCGCCAACTCGAGAAAGTACGGCGGCGGCGGCATTTTCAACCTCTATTCGACGGCCGCGGCCGACAGCGCGGTCGCCGACTACCTCATCGTGCACGAGTTCGGTCATGCATTCGCGGGCCTCGGAGACGAGTACTACACGTCGCCCGTGTCGTACGAAGAGTTCACGACCGAAGGCGTCGAGCCGTGGGAGCCGAACATCACGGCGCTTGCCGATCCGGCCACGCTCAAGTGGCGCGACCTCGTCGACGACGCAACGCCACTTCCCACTCCGTGGAACCAGACCGAGTACGACCAGGTCGCGCGCGACTATCAAGCCGAGCGCCAACGACTGCGCGATGCCGGGGCAAGCGAAGAGGCACTCGAAACGCTGTTCGAAGAGATCAAGCAGACAACGCGCCCGATGCTCGACGGCGAGCGCTTCGCGGCCAAGGTCGGCGCGTTCGAGGGTGCGGGGTATCAGGCGAAAGGGCTCTACCGCCCGGAGGCCGACTGCGTCATGTTCACGCGGAATCGGCAGGCGTACTGCGCGGTGTGCCGACGCGCCGTCGAGCGCATCATCGACCTCTACGTGCGCTGATCCTCGGCGGCTGCAGACCTCGGATCGGACAGGTCGTCGTCGACCCACGTCACGGGCGACTGCCGGCGACGATCCACGGTCAAGTGCAGGACGTCCGGTCGCGCGTAGTGTCCCGAAGGGTCGAAGTTCTGGCGCTCCTCGAGTACGCGCCGATGATCGAGTTCCACGACAAAGAGCCCTTCCTCGTCGGCAATCGGCTCGAGCACCCACT
>JAUIME010000539.1 GCA_030433195.1 bacterium | reverse complement strand
GTGGGCCTACTGGACGATGGTGACGTGCAACGTAATCAGTCCGCAGGTGTTCTGGTTCAAGAAGTTCCGCCGTTCGGCCGTGTTGATGTGGGTCGTTTCGATCTTTGTGAACATCGGTATGTGGTTCGAGCGGTTCGTGATTACGGTGACCTCGCTGAGCCGTGACTTCCTGCCGTCGAGCTGGGGTTACTTCCGCCCGACGATCATCGACATCCTGACGTTCATGGGCAGCTTCGGGCTGTTCTTCACCCTGTATCTCCTCTTCTGCCGCTACCTGCCGATGGTGGCGATGTCGGAAGTGAAGGCGCAAGTGCCGGGGGCCCAAGGCCACGGCGATCACCATTGATGGAAAGCCATTCGATGGACCAAAAACCGGAAGCGAGCATCGACAACGGTGAACCCCGCGTCCTCGGCATGGTCGCCGAGTTCGACACGCCGGACGCGCTGATCGAGGCGGCGCGGCGCGTGCGCGAAGAGGGCTACGAGCACTTCGACGCGCACACCCCGTACCCGATCCACGCGCTCGACGACGCGATGAAGATCCGGCCGACGATCATCCCGTGGCTCGTGCTCGGCGCGGGCATGACCGGGACGGCGATCGCGGTGCTGATGCAGTACTGGACGAACGCGGTCGACTATCCGTTCGTGATCAGTGGAAAGCCGCTGTTCAGTCTGCCCGCCAACGTCCCGATCATGTTCGAGCTCACGGTGCTGCTCGCGGCACTCACGGCGTTCTTCTCGAACATGGCGCTCAACAAGATGGGGCGCCCGAGCAATCCGCTGTTCTCGGTCGACCGATTCCGAAGCGCGACGGCCGAGAAGTTCTTCCTCTCGGTCGAGGCGCGCGGCTTCAAGTTCGATCGCGTCGAGACGAAGCAGTTCCTCGAAGGGCTCGGTGCGGCTGCGGTCGAGCCGGTCCTCGAGACCGAAGCCGAGCGTAGCTCGAAGCTTCCTCGGCCGCTCGTCACGACGGCGATCATCTTGGGTTCGCTCGCGCTCGTGCCGCCCGCGTTCGTGTTCGGCATGCGCGCGGGGACGTTCGATGCGCCGCGTCTGCACATCGTCCCGGACATGGACTTCCAGCCGAAGTACAAGGCGCAGACCGAGAACGACTTCTTCGGCGATCACCGGGCGAATCGTCCGCCCGTCGAAGGGACCATCGCGATCGGTGCCCTCGACCTCGATACCGCGCTGCACTACGGCAAGAACGAGGACGGCGACTACGTCACCGAGTTCCCGATCCCCGTCAACGCCGAGACGATGGCGCGCGGGCAACAGCGCTACCGCATCACGTGTGTCGCCTGCCACGGCGAGAGCGGCACGGGCGACGGCATGATCGCGAAGCGCGCCGACCTGCTCGCGCAGCGCGGCACGAGCGGCATGAGTTGGGTGCCGCCGACCTCGATCCTCGATCAGCCGGTCCAAGACCAGCCGATCGGGCAGATCTTCGAATCGATCACGAACGGCATCCGCACGATGCCGTCCTATGCGCAGCAGATCACGCCTGAAGATCGCTGGGCGATCATCCTGTATCTCAAAGCGCTGCAGCGCGCCGGGTCCGCGACGTCGGATCAGATCCCGGCCTCGGAGCGGCAGCGCCTGAACGCGATGCCGGTCGAAGCGACCGATGGGCAAGCGACCGAAGGGGAGGACGAGTGATGAACCAGGAGCGCGACTATCGCCTCCCCGAAGGCCTCGCGAAGAAAGTCGTGCCCGTCGCCGGCATCCTCGGCATCGGCGGGATCGTGGCCGCTCTCGGGCTTTCGCTCGCGGGCATGTCGACGATGGAGCACCTCGCGCACGCGTATCTGCTCGGCTTCTGGTACTTCGTGACGCTGAGCCTCGGCGGCCTGTTCTTCGTGTTGATCCACCACCTCGTCGGCGCCAAGTGGAGCGTCGTCGTGCGTCGTGTCGCCGAGATCATCGTCGGGGTCTTCCCGGTGCTGTTCTTGTTGTCGATCCCGATCGTGGCGATCTCGTTCATGGGGGACAGCACGCTGTTCCGGTGGGCGAACCCCGAAGAGATCGCGCACAACGAGCTGATCCAGAAGAAGACCGCGTATCTCAATCCGACGTTCTTCGCGATTCGCGTCGTGATCTACTTCGGGATCTGGACGATGCTCGCGACGTACTTCGCGCGCACGTCGGCCGCGCAAGACTCGGGACACGATCCCGCGAAGGCCTACCGCATGCGACAGCTCGCGGCGCCGGGCCTGATCTTGTTTGGCACGTCGCTCACGTTCGCTGCCTTCGACTTCGTGATGTCGCTGGAGCCCGAGTGGTTCAGCACGATCTTCGGCGTCTACCAGTTCGGCGGCGGTGCGCTGGCGTTCTTCTCGTTCCTCGCGATCTTCACGATCTGGCTCGAGAAGAAGGGCTCGCTGCCGACGACGGTCGAGCACTATCACGACATCGGCAAGTACATGTTCGGTTTCACGGTCTTCTGGGCGTACATCGCGTTCTCCCAGTTCATGCTGATCTGGTACGCGAACATCCCCGAAGAGACCGGTTGGTACCTGCACCGTCAGCAAGGCGCTTGGGGTTGGATGGCGATCGTGCTCATCTTCGGGCACTTCGTGATCCCGTTCTTCGGGCTCGTGTCGCGGCACATCAAGCGCCGCCGGCCGACGCTCCTGTTCTGGGCGTGCTGGATTCTCGCGATGCACTTCGTCGATCTGTATTGGCTCGTCATGCCGAGCATGCACGGTGGCGCTCACCATAGCGAACCGACGACCGGCATTCCGTTCCAGATCGTCGACTTCTTGTGCTGGATCGGGTTCGCGGGTCTGTTCGTTGCCGCGGTCTTCTGGCGTGCCGGTAACCGTTCGCTCGTTCCGATGAACGATCCGCACTTGGCGGACTCGCTCGCGTTCCGCAACTACTGAGAGGTGGCTCGATGGCGGCTCTCGAAGACAAAGTCAACACGGGCACGCTCTTGATCATCGGCGTGGTCGGGTCGGTCATCACCTTCCTGATCGTGATGGTCCTGCGCGTGAGTTACTACAACATGGTGGATTCGATGCAGGCCGAGCGCGGCAATGCCGGCATGAACCTCGAAGAGCGCAACGAGATTCGCGCCGAACAGCGCGAAGCCCTCGAGTCGTACGGCTGGGTCGATCGCGAGGCCGGAACGGTCCGCATCCCCATCGAAGACGCCAAGAAGCTCGTTCTGAAGGATCTCGCGAACTGAGCCGGATCCGGCACGGGCTACGAGAGTACGGGGCCACGAAAGCACAGGTCGAGAAAGCACACGTGACGATGACGTTCGAACGAACGACAATCCGAGTCCGAGGCGGCGCCGAGCGCGCCGACGGCTCGCGCCACGCCCGTCGATCGGGTGCGGTGAATCGTCGCAGCGCGGCTCCACTCGTCACCGCGATCCTCGGAATGTGGATCTCGCTCGCGACGAGCGGTGCGGCGATCGCCGACCGCATGGAGCCGAAGCCCAAGGGTGCCGAAGGCGTCGACATCACCGAGCACCTCGGCGACGCGATTCCGCTGTCGACCGCGTTCCGCGATCACAACGGCCGCAAGGTCACGCTCGCCGACTATTGCAACGGTACGTTGCCCGTCATCCTCACGCTCAACTACTCCGACTGCCCGATGCTGTGCTCGCTCCAGCTCGACGCGCTCGTCGAGGGCATGAGCGAGATGAACCTCGACCTCGGTGTCGACTACCTCGCGGTGACCGTGAGCATCGACCCGGACGAGTCGCAGGTCGACGCGCGCAAGTGGATGCAGAAGTACATGACCGCGTACAACCGCCCCGGCGTGACGTCAGGGTGGAGCTTCTTGTACGGCAAGCAGGAGTCGATCACGAGCGTCGCTGAGGCGGTCGGGTTCGGCTATCGGTACTTGCCGAAGGTCGACGAGTATTCGCACGCCGCCGTGACGATGATCGTCACGCCCGACGGGCGTCTTTCCAGGTACCTCTACGGTGTCAAGTTCGATCCGACGACGCTCCGCCTTTCGCTGGTCGAGGCGTCGGACGTGCAGACCCTCTCGTCGTTCGTCTTCGGCACCGACGTGGGCGAGCTGTCGACCGCTGTCACCGATCATCTGATCGAATCGGGGTACCTCCTCGACGACGGTGGACTCCTTGCCGTCGACGGTGAC
>JAUIME010000538.1 GCA_030433195.1 bacterium | reverse complement strand
CGTGCGCGATCTCTTCAAGCAATCCAAAGAGAACTCGCCCTGCATCGTGTTCCTCGACGAGATCGACGCGGTCGGGCGCAAGCGCGGCGCGGGTCTCGGCGGCGGCCACGACGAACGCGAGCAAACGCTCAACGCGATCCTCGTCGAGATGGACGGCTTCGACACCGACGAAGGCATCATCCTCATCGCCGCGACCAACCGCCCCGACGTCCTCGACCCCGCCCTGCTGCGGCCGGGACGCTTCGACCGCGAGATCACGATCGACCTGCCCGACCTCAAGGGCCGCGAGGAGATCCTCAACGTCCACGCGCGCAAGATCCGCCTCGCGCCGAACGTCGACCTCACGGTTCTCGCTCGCGGCACGCCGATGTTCTCGGGCGCCGACCTCGAGGCGACGATCAACGAAGCCGCGCTCCTCGCCGTGCTCAAGGGCAAGGACGAGGCCGACATGGAAGACCTCGAAGAAGCCCGCGACAAGGTGAAGTGGGGTCGTTCGAAAACGTCCAAGATGATGGATCCGGACGAGCGTGTCGTCACCGCATACCACGAAGCCGGGCACGCGCTCGTGGCGTGCCTCCTCCCCGAGGTGCAGCCGCTCCACAAGGTCACGATCATCCCGCGCGGCATGGCGCTCGGCGCCACGATGCAGCTCCCCGAGAAGGACCGCTACATGCAGACGCGCCGCGAGCTGACGGGCGAGCTCGTGTTGCTCTACGGCGGCCGCATCGCCGAAGAGCTGTGCTGTGACGACATCTCCTCGGGAGCCCAGAACGACATTCAACGCGCGACCGAGCTCGCGAAGCTCATGGTCACCGAATGGGGCATGTCCGAGAAGATCGGTCCCGTCAACTACAGCGAGTCGCAAGAGTCGCCGTTCCTCGGACGTGACGCCGTCCGCTCCACGAGCCACAGCGAAGCCACCGCGGTCGAGATCGATCGCGAGATCAAGCGGCTGCTCGACGAGAGCTACCAACGCGCCCGCAAGCTGCTCGGCGAGAACAAGCAACAGCTCGAACGCCTCAAGGAAGCCCTCGTCATGTACGAGGTCCTCAATCGCAAGGAAGTCGAGGCCGTTCTGGCCGGTGCCGACATCACGACGATCAAGGCAGCGACGGCGTCATCGGGCGATGCGCACGCCTCCTCGGCCACGCGCACGCAGGCGCGAGACCATGACGAAACGCAACCGGAGTTCGATCCGAGGCGAAGCGATCTCGAGGCCGAAGGCGGCTTCGCGTTCTGAACCGGGCGAAAGGAAACCGCCCGTGACGACCGCGGCGCGACACGACAGTCTCGAGACGATGCTGAATCCGCGGATCCTCCGCCTCGGCCCGACGCTCGACGAGGCCCGTGAGACGTTCGCGTCGTCGTTGCGACGGTTCGCGGCACGCTCGACGACCGAAGGCCTGGTGCTCCGCGCCGAGCCGTTGGCGCCGGCCGCGCGCGAGGCGCTCTCGGCCCTCGTCGACGACGAACGCGGCGTCACCCTCGAACCCGAAGACGGCGCCGTGCTGCTCGGCGGTCCTCGAAGCGCGGTCGAACGAATCCTGCAGCGCGCGGTCGAACAATCCGACCTCACCGAGATCGCGGTCACCCTTCGCGACGCCGTCGACCGGGCATCGCACCGCCCTTCCGAGCTCGCGCTTCGCGGCGGTTCGCTGCGCTTCGGAGCTCGGCCTCTCGTGATGGGGATCGTGAACCGCACTCCCGACTCGTTCTCGGACGGCGGTCGCTACACCGATCTCGACACCGCGATCACGCACGCGCGCGAGCTCGTCGACGACGGAGCCGACATCCTCGACGTCGGCGGCGAGTCGACGCGTCCCGGCGCGGCCGCGGTCGACGCCAACGAGGAGTGTGAGCGCGTCGTACCGCTGATCCGCGCACTCGCATCCGAGATCGACGTTCCCATCTCGATCGACACGACGAAATCCGCAGTCGCCGAACGCGCGCTCGAAGCGGGCGCGCGGATCGTCAACGACGTCTCCGGGCTCGCCGACGACCCCCGCCTCGCCGACGTCGCGGCCGCGCACGGCGCCCCGCTCGTGCTCATGCACCGCCGAGGCACGCCGCGCACGATGCAGAACGATCCGCACTACGACGACGTCATGGGCGACATCCTGCGTTCGCTGCGCGGCAGCATCGAGACGGCCGAACGCCGCGGCCTCGCGCGCGAACGACTCATCGTCGATCCCGGCGTCGGTTTCGGAAAGACCTTCGAACACAATCTCGAGATCTTCCGCGGCATCGACGAGCTGCGGAGCCTCGGGTTGCCGATCCTCGTCGGCGCGTCCCGCAAAGCGTTCCTCGGGAAGATCACGGGGCGCGACGCCGCCGATCGCGACGCCGCTACGCTCGCGACCGTCGCCGAGTGCGCGCAGCGCGGCATCGAGATCGTGCGCGTGCACGACGTCCGACGAGCGCGCGATGTCGTCGCCGTTCTCGAGTCTCTCCACGCGCGCCGGAGCGCGGGAGCGACGCACCGATGAGTGATCTCAAGCCGTTCATCGAGATCTTCATCATGGCGCTCGGCGTCTACGGGATCTTCGTGTTCTTGCGCGGAACGCGCGGTCTGGGGATCCTCAAGGGACTCGGGACGATCGCCGTCCTGCTCCTCGTCGTCATCGCGGTGTTGTCGAGCTGGTTGCCGACGATCCACTTCATCTACGAACGCATTCTGTCGGTCGTCGTGCTCGCCCTGGTGATCGTGTTCCAGCCGGAGCTGCGGCGCGGGCTCATCCGCCTCGGACAGAACCCGCTCGTCGAGATGTTCATCCGCTCCGACTCGCGCGTCGTCGAGCAGGTCACGCGCGCGGTCACGCGACTCGCCAAGCAGAAGATCGGCGCGCTCATCGCGATCGAACGCGAGATCGGCATTCGCTCGATCATCGAACGCGGCGTCACACTCGATGCCGAGGTGAACTCGGCCCTCATCGAGACGATCTTCTGGCCGGGCTCGGCGCTGCACGACGGCGCCATCACGATCAAAGACAACCGCATCGCCGCGGCGGGATGCTTGTTTCCCCTCACCGATAATCCGAAGATCTCGAAGCGCCTCGGCACGCGACATCGCGCCGCGCTCGGGATCGCGGAAGAGTCCGACGCGATCGCCATCGTCGTCTCCGAAGAGACCGGCGCGATCTCGGTGTGCTTCCAGGGAAAGCTCCATCAGGACATCGGCCCCGAAGGCTTGACCGCGTTCCTGGAGAAGCAGCTCTCGAAACCGGAAAGCAATGGCAGCCGCAACCGCTAAGAAATCGTCCGTGCTCGGGGGCCTCTTCACGAAGAACCTCGGCAGCAAGTTCCTCGCGATCATCTGCGCGACCGGACTGTGGTTCTACATCGGCCGGCAGATCCAGCACGAGGAGCCGTTCGACTTCGTGCTCTCGGTCGAGGAGCCCGGGCCGCAACAGCACTGGATCGCGATCCCGACCGTCGACAACCTGATCATCCTTCCCGAAGAGGGAAACGAAGGAGTGAGGATCTGGCTGGAGGGCCCCACGGAGTCGTTCCGCGGCTTGCCCCAGCCGATTCGCGCCACGGTCGACAGCGAGATCTTCAAGCAGCGCGTCGCCGAGGGAAGCGCCTCCGCGACCGTCGACGTCCCGCTCGACAAGATCCGATTCGACATCCCCTCGGACCTCACACCGAGGCTCGATGATCCCGAGCAGACGATCGAACTCTCGGTCTCGTTGAGCGTGACACGCTCGATGACCGTCGACGTTCCGCTCGCCGACACGCGGCACCCGAATCCGCGATTTCGAATCGGGATCCCCATCGTGCAGCCGAACGTGGCGCTCGTGACGGGGCCGCAATGGGAGATCGGCGACCGGCCGACCATCCGCCTCGAGCCGATCGAGATCTTGGCGCAGCACACACAGAGCCAGACGCGGCGAGGCCGTTTGCCCGACGCGTTGACGCGAATCGGTGTGATGCTCGAGGAACCCGTCGAGATCACGATCCCGATCGAGCCGGCTCCGGTGAAACAGAGCATCCACGCACGCGTGATGATCCAGACCCCGTTCGACCTCGCTCTCCCCGAAGGACGCGTGACGCTCGAACTCGACGAACGCTACCTCGAGGAAGACGGCACGATCGAAGTCGCGCTCGCCGGTCCGGC
>JAUIME010000011.1 GCA_030433195.1 bacterium | reverse complement strand
GGCTCCGACGATGAGGATGCCCTGCGGATTCTCCTCCGAGAGGCCGAGGCGCCGCGCCACGAGAGGCGCGGTGAGTCCGTAAACGAGAACGGTCCCGATGATCACCGCGAACGTCGAGGTCGCGAGGCTCTCGGCACCGACCACCCCGAACTCCGACAACCGCAGCGCGAAGATCGAGGACACGGCAGCGGCCACGATGCCGCGCGGCGCCATCCAAGCCAAGAACAAGCGCTCGGCCGTCGACAGGGACTTGCCCCGCGTCGACGCCCACGTCGCGGCGGGACGCACGACGAGGATGAGCGTCAAGACGAACACGATCTCGCGCCAACCGAACGACAGCAACGCCTCGCGCGGAAGCCGCGCCGCCAGCACGATGAACAGCGCCGAGATCAGGAGCACGCGCAGGTTCTCCTTGAACTCGACGATCTCTTCGACGTGCGCACGCCGCTGGTTCGCGACGACGAGCCCCATGAGCGTCACCGCGACGAGACCGGACTCCTCTTGCATCTCGTTGGCGAGCGCGAATGCGGCGAGCGCGAACGCGAGCGACGCGGCGCTCCCGAGGTAATCCGGGATCCAATAGCGACGCAGCATCTCCACGAGCGCGACCGCGAACACGAGCCCCGCGCCCACCCCGGCGACGAGCGTCCAGAGCATCGACTTCACGGCGTGCATGCCGATCGAACGCAGCTCGAGGGATCCCTTCTCGACGACCTCCGGCGCGGCGTGGCCGGCACCCGGGACGTTCAACGACGCGAGCACCAGCTCGAACACGAGCAGCGCGAGAATCGCGCCGATCGGGTCGATGACGATCCCCTCCCACTTCAAGATGCCGCCGACCTTGCCGCGGGGGCGGATGTGACGCAACAACGGTTGGATGACGGTCGGCCCCGTCACGACGAGCACGGCACCGAGCAGCACCGAGAGATCGAACGCGAGTCCGAGGATGGTCCAGGCGGCGAGCCTCGCCAGCACCCACGTCACGAGCGCCCCCACGGAGACCAGCCGCAGCGTCGTCCCGCCGACGTGCGGAAGCTCCTTGAAGTGCAGCGTCAACCCGCCTTCGTAGAGGATCAGCCCCACCGCGAGCGCGACGATCGGCATGAGGATGTCACCGAACAGCTCGTCGGGGTGCAGCCACCCGGCGATGGGCCCCGCGATGATGCCCGCCGTCAGGAGCAGCAGGATCGACGGGAGCCGGAGCCGCCACGCGAGCCACTGCGCGGCGATGCCGAGGACGATGATGAGAGCGATGGCGAACGAACCGTGCATGCAGGGAACCTCGGGGGCGCGAAACAGGGCTTCCGAAAGCCGGTAGCCTACTTTCGCGAGCACGGGAGGCGAAGTGAATGCGATGCGCGGCAGCGTACGAGGCCGGCCGAACCGCATCGCCCGCAAGCGGCACGCGCCGAACCCGCGTACGCGACCGAGACGATTCTACCGCGCGGCTGCGAGCGCGGCTTCGAGCGCGGCCACGGGATGAACGGCTCGCCGCCCGAGCGCGTCCGCGATCTGATGGCGGCAACTGAATCCGTTCGCGACGATCACGTCGTGCGGCGCAGCGGAGCGCAAGCTCGGAAACAACCGATCCTCGCCGATGCGCAGCGACAGGTCGTAGTGCCGCTTCTCGTAGCCGAACGCGCCGGCCATGCCGCAGCACCCCGCATCGAGCACCGTCACGTCGGATCCCGCGACACGGCCGAGCAGCGACGCGACGGCCCCCGCCCCCTCGAGCGCCTTCTGGTGGCAATGCGGATGGACGACGAATCGAGCGCCCCCGCGGGCTTCACGCTCGAACGGCACCGCGGGCGCACGGCCCGATGCGAGCTCCCCTTCGAGGAACGACTCGAACGAGCGAACGCGCGATGCGACGCGGTCCGCAGCGCTCCGGTCCTCCACGAGATCCGGCAGATCGTGCGAGAGCGCCGACGCGCAACTCGGCTCGAGCACGACGAGAGGCGGCGCGTCCCCGTTCGGATGGGTCGCGGCAACGAGCGAGCGGTCGAGCTTGTCGACGGTCGCGGCCCCCGCGCGCTTCGCGTCGTCGAGCAAGCCGAGCGAGAGGTTCGGTCGCTGACAGCAACCGACATCGGCGAGCCGCACGTCGTACCCGAAGCGCTCGAGCACGGCGATCGCCGCGCGGCCCACTTCCGGCTCGTGATAGCCGGAGTAGGTGTCGACGAACAACACCACCTGCGGGCGATCGGCCCGTCCCTTCGGAGGCTCGCCCGCGCCGCGTCGATTGGCTCGCGACGCGATTTCGGATCGCAGCGATCGCCGTGCGATCGGCGGGATCGGGCGTCGGCGGTCGAGTCCGTAGCGCGCTTCGAGCCACGCGCGCACGAAACCGCGCTCGACCATGAAGTTCGCGATCGGCGCGAGCGGCCCCGCCAAACGACGAGCCCAACGCGACGAGTCCGCGAAGAAACGCGCGGATCGTGGGACGCCGTTGGCGTCGTGGTCTTGGGCGAGAAGTTCGCTCTTGAGGCGTGCCATGTCGACGCCGCTCGGACACTCGGTCGCGCACGCTTTGCACGACAAGCACAGATCGAACACCTCGCGCAGCCATGCGAACGGATACGCGTCCGTCTCGAGTCGCCCCGTCATCGCGAGCCGTAGCGCGTTCGCGCGACCGCGTGTCGAATGCTCTTCGTCGCGCGTCGCGATGTAGCTCGGGCACATCGTACCGCCGAGCGTCTTGCGGCACGCCCCGACACCGGTACATCGGTCGACCGCGGCCGCGAAACTCCCCTCGTCGCGGTAGGCGAAACGCGTCGGCGGATGCGCGAGGCGAACATCGGGCCCGCTTCGCAGCGCGGCATCGATCGGCTCGGGATCGACGATCTTGCCGGGGTTCATGAGCCCGTCGGGATCGAACGCGCGCTTGATCTCGCGGAATGCGGCCGTGAGCTGCGGACCGAAGAACGGTTCGATCATGGGACTGCGAACCCGACCGTCTCCGTGCTCGCCGCTCCAACTGCCACCGTACTCCCGCACGAGCTCGAACGCCTTCCACGCGATCGTCCGGAAGTGGCCGACGTCGGCAGGATCTCGCAGATCGAGCACGGGGCGCACGTGGAGCAAACCGACCGAAGCATGCGCGTACATCGTCACCGGAACGCCGAGCTCTTCGCAGATCCGCTCGACCCCCGCGATGTAGTCCGCGAGCGACTCGACCGGCACGGCGGCGTCCTCGATGAACGGCAGCGGCTTGCGATCGCCGCGAATCCCCATGAGGATGCCGACGCCCGCCTTACGCACGTCCCACACTCGCCCGATCCCCGCGGGATCCGTCCGCACGATACGCGCCGAACCGATGCCCTCGCGCTCGAGCGTCGACACCATCGTGTTCACGGCCTCGGCGACCTCTGCCGACGACTCTCCCATGAGCTCGACGATCAACACGACTGCCGGGTCGCCCACGACGAAGTCGCACGTGCGGCGGATCTCGGGGTTCTCGCGCGTCAGCCGCAACAACGCCTGATCGAGCAACTCCACAGCCGACGGCGTGAACTCGAGGAGGCGCGGTACGGCTCGAAGGCCTTCGTGAAGATCGTCGAAATGGACGACCGCAACCGCCGTCGCCTTCGGGTTCGGTTCGAGCCGCAGAGTCGTATCGAGCACCGTGGCGAGCGTGCCTTCGCTACCGACGACGAGGTTCGCGAGATTCCAAGGCCCGCGCTCGGGAAAGGCGTCGAGGTTGTAGCCCGCGACCCGGCGCATCACCTTCGGATACCGCGCCGCGATCTCGCCGCGGTTCGCCTCGACAAGGTCGCGGACGCATCGGTAGATCCGCCCCTCACGATCGTCGCGCGCAGCGATCCGGTCCCACGCCTCGCGTGACATCGATCGCAGATCGAGCGTCTCGCCGTTCGCGAGCATCACGCGCAGTCCCTCGACGTGATCGATCGTCTTGCCGTAGCGGATCGATCGGGTTCCGGACGAGTTGTTGCCGATCATGCCGCCGATCGTCGCGCGGTTCGACGTCGCCGTCTCGGGAGCAAAGTGCAGGCCCGTCGCGGCGAGCGCCACGTTCAACTCGTCGCGCACGCGACCGGGTTCGACGTCGACCCGGCGCAAATCGACGTCCGGCACGCCGACCCTGCGGCAGAACTTCGAGAAGTCCAGAACGACGGCAGCACCCGTGGTCTGTCCTCCGAGTGCGGTGCCGCCCCCGCGCGGCAGGAGCGGGAGCCGTCGCTCGCGAGCGACGCGATGCGCATGCGCGACGTCGTCCGCATCGCGCGGCACCACGACCGCGATCGGCATCTCTTGGTAGACGCTCGCGTCGGTCGCGTAGAGACCGCGCCGCATCGTGTCGACGCGCACCTCGCCGCGAATCCCGTCCGCGAGCGCTCGTCCCAGGTCGATGTCGGCGGTCGTGGACATCATCAAGAAGGCGCGAGCCCCAAGACGCCGAGAACTCCGAACACGAAGAACGCGAGCACGACGAGTCCGACGAAGAGGGCCGTGAGCTGCACGATGAGCGTCGCGGCGCCGAGCCCGAGAGCCAACCCGCCGATCAGCGATCGTTCGCGCCGGATGAGGCCGACCATTCCGAAGACGATCGCGATCACCCCGAGTCCGAGGGTCACGGGCGGCAGCGCCTCGCTCACTCTTTGCGCGGCGCTCGTCTCGGCCGGGTCCGGCTCCTCTTCCGCGGACTCCGATCCGAAGGTCAGTTTCAGCTTCCATCGCTTCGCGCGGTCGATCCACGAGCCCGAGTCGTCTGCCTCTTCGCCGCGCTCGAGGGTGACAGCATTGCGATCGTCGGCGCCGTTTCCGCCGCCCTGGTCCGCGGCCAACGCGCCGAGGATCCACGGCGAGAACACGGCCAGCGTCAGCCCGAGGATTCCCGTGACCCATCCGACCATCGCAAAGGGCGCGCCGCGCTCACGAGCGTCGTGTGAACCGCTCGCACTCGTAGATCCGACACCCGCCGCCCTGCGGACGTCGTCCCCGAGACCGCCTCTGTCTCGCTGACTCATGCTCGCGTCCTCCTGCAATCGTCGCCATCGTACCGCCACGAGCCGCATCGTATTCGATTCAGCAAGCGTAGTCGAACGGATGCAACGGCGGATCGGCAGGAAAACGCCAGGCCGCATCCCCGCGCGACCAGCGCCAGGCGCCCCAAGCAGCCGCCAGCGCCGCAATCTCGTGGTCGCCGGCGTCGGCGAGCCCTACGTCGACTCCCTCGATGCGGCTCGCGAACCACGCGACGATCTCGACGCGCGCCGCCACGTCACGCTTGAGCCCACGCACCGCATCGATCGGCGCACCGCCCAACGCGAGGACGCCCCCCGGATGGACCTCGGCGATCTCCGCATCGGGTACCACGGCGAGGATCCCGCGTGCGATCGCGATGCCGCGAAGCGTCAAGTACGCCATGCGCGTCATCGTCGGGGTCATGACGGAGCCCGTCGCGAGCCCGGCCTCGACCAGCCGCGAGCGGAGCGCGCGGTCCCCCGCGCGGTCCCCGCCGCCGGGTTGGTACGAGAGCGGCGCATCGAGACCGATCACGCAGGGGCGCGGCGCGGTGCCGGCGCCCGTCGCGTCGCGGCACCACGCGAGTACGTCCGCATCGGAGAGGCCGAGCTCACGGCGCACGAACCGCAGCCCACCCGCGTCGGCGCACAGCCACACGCCCGCGGTGTCGGCCACGTTGCTCGGACCCGAAAGATCGAACCCGAAGACCTCGGTCATCGCCTGCGCTCCGGAAAGTCGAACGGCTCGCGGCGCATCCGTCGACGCATCCAGTTCGCACCGCGCCGGAAGGCGCTCGTCTCGGTCAGTTTTCGCTCGAGCACGTCTTTGCCGGGAACGTCGAGGAACACCACTCCGAGCGCCAGCGTCAGCAGGCCTTGCCCTGGCAAGACGAGCATCGCCAAGCCCGCGACGACGAAGACGATGCCGACGAGGTTGCGCGCAACGAGCACGACGATGGCGAGCACGGGGTGGCGATGCCGTCGCGTGGCCTCACGCGCGGGATCGAACGCATCCTTCGGCAAGCGAGCCACGACGACGGGCAACGCGACGAGGGAGCCGGCGAACATCACGATCGACGTGAGGAAGATCCACGGCAACCATGGCCGTACGACTTCGGGGATCAAATCCGGCACGGCGGCCTCCTCGCGACCCGGTCGCTCGCTAGTGGTGCGCGTCAGAAATTCGCTTCAATTGTTCGCTGGCGATGGCGGCGAGGTCAAGGCGCTTCGACGAGGCGTATTGGCCATACGGCGAGGAGATGCAACGCCGAGATCGTCCGTCAGCGACCCGGACAATTGAAGCGAATTTCTGAGGCGGGCCACTAGCCGCGCTTCCGCGGTAGGAACGACCACACGAGGCCGAGCGCCCCGATCGTGAGCATGACACCCGGCGCGAGCACCGGCGTGGCACCTGTCATCGCCTCGCGAAACAGCGCGAAGCCTTCGAGCGTCGGGTACATCTCGAGCTCGAACTCGACGTTCCCGTGATAGTGCTGCCAGGTGCCCACGACACCGCTCGCGCACGCGAGCAGCATGGCGAGCCGCATCGTCCACCGCGCGAACGCGCTGCGCACGAACGCAGAGACCAACAACAGCACGATGCCGGCCATCGAAAGCCCGACGGGCACCTGCTGCCAAAACCCCTCGGTGTGCTCGAGCAAGAACAACTCGATCAAGGTTCCCGCCATCGTCGCGAACAGGACGAGCCCGAGCGCGAAGCCGATGCGCGACGCCGTTCGCTCCGTCACCGGATCTCGACGTAGCGCTCGAGCCGCGCGACTTCCTTCTCGTCGACGTACTTCCCGATCTCGCGTCGGAACTGTTCGATCGACTTGTACGGGCGGTACTCCTCGAACTCGTGCGCCATGCGCTTGCCGACACCGGGAATCGCGAGGATCTCGTCGCGCGTCGCGGTATTGAGATCGATCGGGACGAAGACGTAGCGCTCGTAGTGCGCGACCTGCGCTTCGTCGACGTACTTCCCGATCTCGCGACGGAACTGGGCCATCGCCTTGTAAGGACGATACTCCTCGAACTCGTGCGCCATGCGCTTGCCGACGCCCGGAACGAGCAGAACCTCTTCCCGGCTTGCGGTGTTGAGGTTGATCGGAACGAAGACCGCCTCGTAGACCTTGGTGCGCGTGGCTTCGTCGAGTTCCTTGGCGAGCAGCGCGTCGAACGCCTGCATCGTCAAGAAGGGACGCGCCGCGACGATCGACTTGGCGAGCGCTTCGGAAATCTCGGGACGCGCCGCGAGCTGCTCGGCTCCGGCGAGATTCGGGTTGAGCACCGCGGGCTTCTTCGCGGCAGCCTTGTCGGGAGTCTCGTCGGCGGCTACGACGGCGAGCGAACCCGCAAGGAGCCACGCCGCGACGACCCGCAGCAGCCACGAGGGGCCGTCGACCAGGAAATGCTTCATGACCAGGAAATGCTTCATGATGACCTCCACGGAGGCGATTCACGCCGCGCTCGCGGATCGCGGTCCATCCATGGAGCATCGGACGGCGTCAGGCCAGGCGGCGGGAGAGGGAACGGCAAGTCGCCCGTGGCCATTCCACAGGCGCGTCGCGATCGTAGCACGCCCCCGGCCGCCGCCACAAATGGGGCGGCCACCCGATACCGCAAGAACCTCGCGTCAGACAGAGCACCGGGTCGACGATGCTGCTGCGAACGTCAGCGGTCGGTCGTGCGACCTTCCCCGGGGAGTTCCGGAAGCCCGAGCTTCAAGGAGTCGAGCATCTTGCGGCCGCTCTCGAGCCATCGCTTCTCGAGCGGCTTCGTCGTGTTGAACCCGACGAGCAGGACACGGCCTTCGTAGACGGTGCCGAGCATCATGTTGCGGATGCGCGTGTCGATCGCGCTCGTCGTGAGATCGAGCCGGAACCAGCGACGCCCGTTGATCTCGACGATCGAGCTGTCGTGCCACTTCGCGTCGCGATGCGTCTTGCGCATCACGACTTCCATGGCTTCGAGGAGCCCTTCGAGCTGATCGGGGCGCGCCGCGTTCTTCGTGTGGTTGATCGCGAGGTTGACGGTGCCCGCGCGATTCGTGAGCACGAGGGTCGGACGATTCGCGCTCGGGTACTTCGACTCGAGCATCGTCTTGTTCATCGGCTCGAACGACTCGGGGACCAGGAGCGAAAGCCTGCCGTCGAGGAACTTCCTCTTGACGAGCTTCTCGTCGTTCGCGGCCATCGCCGGCAGGCACAAGAGGGCCACCACGGCCAGTCCCGCCACCCCCATCCCGTTGATTCTCGCGCGTCGCATGCCTCCCCCCTTTCCTGGGGTCGCTTCGTGAGGTCGAGCCCGAATCCCGTCCGGACCGTCCCATTCCATCCGACTCCATCGGCATGATTGGACCCGATCGCCAGTCCGGATTCAACGATCTGTGCGAGTCCGCGACGAATCGCCGCCATCCCCAGCCGCCGCGACGCCCCGTTCGAACGCGAGAGACCCCTCGCGACCGACCGAAAGCGCCTCGAAAGTCGACGGCAACCCTTTGCGGCATTGTCAGATACAAGCCCACCGCGACTCGGCGACGCCGATCGGCTCGAACCCGTACGCCACGGCACCGCCGCGACCGTGCGTCGCCGCGAAGTCCATCGAAAACTCGCGCATCTTCTGCGGCGTCATCGACTCCCCCGATGCGCGTTCCGCGTCGAGAAAACCGACGAGGAGTTCGATGCGAACGGCCTCCGCAGGTAACGGCCCTTTCGGCCACGGTTCGTCGAAGTCGTGGAGGTCCCATCCCTCGCAGATCCGTCCGTAGAACCCGCAACGCCCTCTACGATCGTGTCGGGAGGGATCGTGTCGGACGGGATCGGGCCATCGACGCAACGAGCCGCCGGCGCTTGCGGCGCTCGGCGGCTCGTGTCGATGACCATTGGAATCCAGCGTGCCGCCCGCCGCCGGGGTTACCGACGACGAGGTTGTCGACGCCGCGCGGAGCTCAGCCCCCCGCTTCCGTTTCGGCGCCGAGCATCGCTTCGACTGCCTCGGGCAGCTCGAAGACGTCGCTCGGAAGCTCTTGGTTGTGCTTCACGCTCTTGATCTTCAGCTCGATCGTTTGCATCCCGCCACCGATCACCTGCTGGACCGCGAACGGATACTTGAGGCCGTCGATCTCTTGGTAGTCCGACATCGTCGCGACGGCTTCGATCTTGCCCATCGGCGACGCCTCGGTCGTCTGCACCTTCCGCGTCAAGTGCTCTTCCTTGTCGATCCACACCGTACGCTTGGACCCGACCTCAGGCGTGAGCTCGAGCTTCCAGCAATCGTGCTCACCCACCGTATCGGAGCCGACGAGCTTCGCGGTCTTGTACTGATCCTTCCAGTGCAGATCCGGAAAGAGATGCGCATCGCGCTTCACGGACGCGAGCTCCTCGCCTTCCTTGATGCGCGTTCCCGTCATCATGGAGTTGTCCCACGCGACCTTTCCGTCGAAGCCGCTCTCCTCGACGCCGATCCCGGGCAGCTCGACCTTGACGCGCATACGACCCTTCGCGTCTTGGTAGTTCTTCAGCGACCCCGTCATACCCATCGCGGGGATCTGCAGCTCGCCTTCCATGATGCGGTTGTTCACCTTCTTCATCGCGTCGCGGCCGCCCATCGCCTCGATCCGCTTGTCGAGGATCGACGCGGCCGTCGGCTTCTCTTCGGCGACGCCCGTTCGCGCCGCGCAAACGAGCAAGGCGGCAACGACGAAGAACGCGGCGCCGCGGCGCCCGTGTTTCGCAACTCGATATCCGGCGACTCGGTGTTCGGTCGCTTCCATGAGATTCCTCCGTTTCGTGTTCTGGTTCCACGTCGGGTTCGTTCGCGGACCCCGCTTTTCCTTAGGGGATGGATCGGTATCGATCCGACCCTCTCGTGTTATCACGTTCCCTCACGCGCCGCCGCGACTCGCTCATTCGATGGCTCGCGGGGCTCGCGACTGGATCCACTCGACGGCGCTCTCGATGACGAGGTCTTCGCCCGCGAGCAGCGATTCGCGCGTCAACCGGACGGGCTCGTCAGGCTCGACCCCACGGCCCTCGAGAACCTGTCCGCCCTCGGAGATGTAATTCGCCGTCGCATACTGGAATCGATCCCCGTTCGGGAGCGCCTCGATGTACGAAGGCAGCGCCATGCCCGCGCTCGTCGTCCCGAATACGCGCGCGACCCCGAGGTCTTTCAGCCCACCCGCGAGGATCTCCGAAGTCGAAGCGCTCGCTTCGTCGACGAGCACCGCGAGCGGTCGGCCGAAGTACGGCGGGCGCGGATTGACGACGAACGAGAGCTCGGCGTTGCGGCTCTTCATCGTGCCGAGCTTCAGGTTCCGCTCCTTCACGAACCAGCCCGCGATCCCCATCGCGAGCGCGCCGACCCCGCCCGGATTTCCGCGCAAGTCGAGGATCATGCCATCGGCATCCGAGTAGTCGTTCACGGCTCCTTGGATCGCGGGAATCAACTTCATCGGGTTCAGGAAGATGTTGAACGCGACGTAGCCGACGTAGCCGTCCTCGGTCTCACCCACGCGACGGACGTCGACCCACACCGGCGTGTCCGGCATGTTGCCGAACTTCACGGCGTCCCCGCGGCGAGGCCCAACCGGAACGTCGAGCTCGATCGCGTCGCCCGCGGCGTCTCGGCATCGCACCCGAAGGACGTCGCCGAAGTCGCGATTCAGCCGATTCTCGACGAGGCGATAGAACAACAGCGGCGCACCGTCCTCGCTCGCCTCCATCGCCGCGAAAGCCGCCTCGACGTCCCACTCTCCGATCGCGAGCAATTCGAAGCCGGGACGTACCCCGGCTTCCCACGCGGGCCAATCCCGCCAGACGTCGGTCACGATCACGCGGCCGTCGAGTACACGCACGGCGATGCCCGAGTCCCCCGGACCCGCGTCCGCCCCGCGTTCCGAACTCGTGTCGGCCGTGGCGTCAGGACTCGTCGGGGCGTCGTTCGACTCGGTCGATTCGCTCCCGCTCGATTGGCCGGGCTCGTTCCCCTCGGTCGAAGCGGGAGGCGCGGCGTCTGCGTAGACGTCCGAAGGGATGATCCCGAAGTGACTCTGTCCGAGCTCCGCGAGCAACGCGCGCATCGCCGAGCGCACCTCGTCGACCGAGTTCGCGGTCTCGACGCGAGCGCGGTGCCTTCGACCGGCGGCATCCCAGTCGACACCGTTCAGATTCTCGTCGTAGTGCTGATCGCGCACCGTCGTCCACACCTTGTCGTACGACTCGAGGTGAATGGCTCGATCGGCATCGGTCCAAGCGGTTCGTGTCGCGACGGCATCGGAGTGCGCGTCGCTCTTCTCGGGCGCGGTAGTACATCCGCCCGCCCACATCATCGCGAAGGCGAGCGTCGTCCACGCCGCGCTCCGCGTACGCCATCGTGCTTCCATGGTTTCCTCCGAATCGGTTCTCGTCACGCCGAGGCGCGGCGCGGCCGCAGCCCTCGGCTCGGGGCGTCTCGATCGCCGGAATCGGCGGACGGGCGCTCCCGAAGGCTCGCCCTGCAGGAGGGCGACGACGTGTCTACGAGCGTCTCCAAGCTACCTTTCGCCCGGGTTCCGGTCGCGGATCCGCTCCGCGCACGCAGCCTCGGCTCGAACGCGGCGACGATGCGCCGCGCTCTCGCGGTCTCAGGCGATCCCGGCCGCGCGAAACGCGGCGTCGACGATCCCGCGGGCTTCCTTCTGGATCGCGTCGAGGTGCTTTCGCCCCAGGAAGCTCTCGGCGTAGATCTTGTAGATCGCCTCGGTGCCCGAGGGACGCGCGGCGAACCACCCGTTTTCGGTCACGACCTTGAGACCGCCGATGGCGGCACCGTTGCCGGGAGCGGCCGTCAGCTTGCCGACGATCGCCTCGCCCGCGAGCTCGGTCGCCGCAACGTCGTCGGGCGACAGTTTCTTCAGGGCTTCTTTCTGCTCGAGCGACGCGGGCGCGTCCGCACGCTCGTAGAGCGGCGAGCCGAAACGTTGCTCGAGCTCGCGGTAGTGCTCGCCCGGATCTTTGCCCGTCGCCGCCGTGATCTCGGCCGCGAGCAGGTCGAGCAGGATCCCGTCCTTGTCGGTCGTCCAGACGCTTCCGTCACGCCGCAAGAACGATGCGCCTGCGCTTTCCTCGCCACCGAATCCGTACGAACCGTCGAGCAGTCCGTCGACGAACCACTTGAACCCGACGGGGACCTCGGAGACCTCGCGCCCGATCGACTTCGCGACGCGATCGATCATCGAGCTCGAGACGAGTGTCTTGCCGATCGCCGCAGAACGCGGCCACTCCGCGCGATGCTCGAAGAGATACCGGACCGCCACCGCGAGATAATGGTTCGGGTTCATGAGCCCGACGCTCTTCGTGACGATGCCGTGGCGATCGTAGTCCGGATCGTTCCCGAACGCGATGTCGAAGCGATCCTTGAGTTCGATGAGACCCGCCATCGCGAACGGCGACGAACAGTCCATGCGGATCTTGCCGTCCTTGTCGACCGTCATGAACGCGAATCGCGGATCGAGGTCGCGGTTCACGACTTCGATGTCGAGACCGTACTCGTCGACGATCGCGTCCCAGTAGTGCAAGCCCGCCCCGCCCATCGGATCGACGCCGATCTTCAGCCCCGCGGTCGCGATCGCCTGCATGTCGATCGCGCTCCACAAGTCCTTCACGTACGCGTCGCGGTAATCATGTTCGTGCGTCGTCGACGCTCGCAGCGCGCGCGCGTACGGGATGCGCTTCACATCCTTGTTGCCGGCTTCGAGGAGTTCGTTCGCGCGCGCTTGAATCGCGTTCGTCGTCTCCGAATCGGCCGGCCCGCCCGTCGGCGGGTTGTACTTGAAGCCGCCGTCTTCGGGAGGGTTGTGCGAAGGCGTGATCACGACTCCGTCCGCGAGGCCGCTCGTCAGTCCGCGGTTGTACGTGAGAATCGCGTGCGACACGGCAGGCGTCGGCGTCGGCGTCCATCCTTCCTGCACGAGCACGTCGACCTCGTTGCCGGCGAACACCTCGATCGCCGTCGCGTGCGCCGCCTCGGACAGCGCGTGCGTGTCCATGCCGAGGTACAGCGGACCGTCGATGCCTTGCGCCGCGCGATACTCGCACAACGCCTGCGTGATCGCGAGGATGTGCGCTTCTTGGAACGACCCGTCGAACGACGATCCGCGGTGCCCCGACGTCCCGAACGCGACCCGTTCGGCCGCGACGCGGGGATCCGGTTCGGTGAGGTAGTAAGCCGAAACGAGCCGCGGCACGGAGACGAGTCGATCGAGCGGCGCGCGTTGGCCCGCGAGTGGATGTTTCGCCATCGGGAAGGACTTTCTGTTCGAGGGGTCGGAACGCCCGCAGCGACGCGGGCCCTGGTTTCGTGACTCTCGATGCGCTCGCTTCGCGGCGCGACGCCGATCGAGCCCCTTCGAATCGCGGATCGATCGGGCCGCGTATTGTAGGTGTCTCGACGGCGCCGGGCCACCCCGGCAGCCGGGTCGCCGCGGGTTCGATCAGAAGTCGTTCGTGATCGTTCCCCTCAGCGCCGCCTGGATCGCATAGGAGTAGTTCTCGATGGCGTGATCGGCGATCGAGCGCGAACCGACGCGTCCGCGACGAAACCACGGAAGACGCAGCGCGTAGCGGACTCGCGCGCGACGACGCTCGCGGCGGAAGAGCGTCGTGGACGGCTCGTCGAGAACGCGGCAAGCCGACGTGAGAAACCGCAACGCTCCGACGTGCCGGTAGCCGAGGAACTCGGGCGGCAACGTCGTCACCGCGTCGCAGCAGAACACGTAGCGCACCACCGAGCGCGACGCGAGATCCTCCCCGAGGGCGACCGAACCGACACGCGGCCCTCCGAAACCGACGACGCGCTCGATTCTCGGCGAAACGACCGCGGCGAGCACCGCGAGCGCCGCCCCGAGGCTGTGTCCGGTCGCGAAGACGGGTACGTCACCGAGTCGCGCAAGTGCCCGCTCCACCGGCTCGAGAGCGGGCTCGAGCGCGCGCGCGAACCCGGCGTGCACGGACGCGCCGTCCGATCCCTTGGGCCACGGATGAAGGCGGCAGTCGATGTCGGTGCGGATGTCGTCCCACCCTGCCTTCGACCCCCGAAACGCGAGGACCGCGGCGCGGTGCGGCGAGCCGAACGACGCCAAGTAGCCGACGGTCGGTCCGGCCTGGAAGCGCTCCTCGAGCCGCACGCCGAGCCGATCGAGTTCGCTCGTGAGCGTGTCGGGCTCGTGGTAGGCGAGTTGCGCAAGACCCGAGAGCCAGAATGCGTTCTCGAGCGAGTCCTGCCCCGCGTCCGGATCGAACGGGCTCTCGGGAGTCTCCCCTTGGAACGCGGGACGGAACCCGATCTGAAAGACGGCTTCGCGGCTCGGATCGTAGCGCATCGCGTGCGGCTCCGACTCGTCAGCCGATCGTGGCGATGACTTTGAGTTCGATCGCGATCGGTGTCGGCAAGCAATTCACTTCGACGGTGGTCCGCGTCGGTTGGTTGTCGCGGAACGCTTCGGCGTAGAGTCGGTTGAACGTCGCGAAGTCGTCCTTCATGTTCGTGAGGAAGACCTGGACGTCGACGATGCGATCCCACGAAGAGCCCGCGTCCTCGAGCAACCACCGCACGTTGCGGAACACGGAGTGACACTGCTCGGCGATGTCGTAGTCGACGATCGCACCCGAATCGTCGAGCGTCACACCGGGGATCGTGCGTGCACCGCGCTCACGAGGACCGATGCCCGAGCAGAACAGCAGCGGCCCCACTCGCTTGGCGTGAGGAAAAGCGCCAACGGGCTCGGCGGCCCGTTCGCTCGTGAAGTTCTCGGTCGTCCAGGCGTCGTTCGACATCGCGTTTCTCCGGGCTGCAGCGGTCGGTCGAATCGGCTCGACTCAGCGTTCGACGCGCACGCAGACGTTCTTGGTTTCGGTGAAGAATCGCAGGGCTTCGAGGCCGCCCTCTCGCCCCACTCCGCTTTGCTTCATGCCTCCGAAGGGCACGCGCAGATCCCTCACGAGCCAGCAATTGATCCACTGGACCCCGCAATCGACGGCTTCGGCCACGCGATGAGCGCGCGAGAGATTCTCGGTCCAGATCGTCGCCGCGAGGCCGTAGTCGGTCGCGTTCGCGTACTCGATCGCCTGCGCCTCGTCGCGAAACGATGTGATCGTCACGACCGGCCCGAATATCTCTTCGGTCTGCACACGACACGCGACATCGAGGTCGGTCACCACGGTCGGCTCGAAGAAGAAGCCGCCCGCGCAACGTGCGTTCGGCGCGTCGGCGCGCTTGCCGCCCGCGAGGATCGTCCCGCCCTCTTCGCGCGCGAGTTCGACGTACGACTCGACCTTGTCGCGATGCGCGGCGGAGACGAGCGCGCCGACGTCGGTGCCGTCTTCGAGCGGATCGCCGACCCGCAACGCCTTCACGCGTTCGACGTAGCGCTCGACGAACGTGTCGTAGATCGCCTCCTCGACGAAGATGCGCGATCCGCAAAGACAGATCTCGCCTTGATTCGCGAACCCGGCACGCACACTCTCGCTCACCGCGCGATCGAGATCGCAGTCGGCGAACACGAGGTTCGGGTTCTTCCCGCCGAGCTCGAGCGACAACTTCTTGAAGCGCGGCGCGGCGCGCGCGGCGATGTCGCGCCCCGTCACCGTACCGCCCGTGAACGAAATCGTCGGCACGCGGGGGTGTTCGGTGAGCGTGGGGCCGACCTTCGCCCCGAGTCCGTGGACGATGTTGAGCACGCCGGCCGGAAGTCCTGCCTCGCGACACACGTCACCGAGCATCGACGCCGTCATCGGGGTGAGCTCCGACGGCTTCGCGACGGCCGTGTTTCCCGCCGCGAGCGCGGGCGCGATCTTCCACGTGAACAGGTAGAGCGGCAGATTCCAAGGCGAGATCAACCCGGCAACGCCACGCGGCTGGCGCAGCGTGTAGTTGATCGTCTCGCGATCGGCTTGATGCATCTCGCTCGCGAACTGTTCGACCGCGCTCGCGAAGAACCGCAGGTTCGCGACCGAACGAGGAATGTCGACCGCACGTGCGAGCGCGACGGGTTTCCCGTTGTCGATCGACTCCGCTCGCGCGAAGCGTTCGGCATCGCCTTCGATGTGATCGGCGATACGCCGCAGCCACGCCGCCCGCTCGCCGGCCGGCGTCTCGGACCACGCCGGGAACGCCTTGCGCGCCGCCTCGACCGCACGCTCGATGTCGGCCGCATCGCTGTCGGGGGCCTCGGCGTAGACCGCGCCGGTCGCGGGATCGACGACGTCGAGCCGACTCCCCGACTCGGCGTCGCACGCATCGCCGTCGATCAGATTGCGGATCGTCTCCATACCCCGCTCCGTTCGTTTCGCCGGACCGCTACAGCGAGCGCGTGCGTCCACCGTCGACCGGCAGGTTCACGCCGTTCACGTAGCCCGCCGCGGGCGACGCGAGGAAACCGACGGCCGCGGCGACTTCCTCGGCGCTCGCGAATCGACGCGCCGGAATCGTCGACTTCATCGCCGACTCGATCTTCTCTTCGGGAACGCCTTCGGCGCGCGCCTTGGCTTCGATCAACGCGTGAAGCCGCCCCGTCAGCGTGAATCCGGGCAGCACGTTGTTCACCGTGATGCCGTGTGGCCCGAGCTCGTCGGCAAGCGTCTTCGCCCAGTTGGCCACCGCGCCGCGGATCGTGTTCGAGACTCCGAGGCCCGGAATCGGCTGCTTCACCGACGTCGAGATGACGTTGATAATGCGGCCGTACTCGAACTCCTTCATACCGGGGAGGACCGCCTGCATGAGGAGTTGGTTGCACACGACGTGCTGCGAGAACGCGCTTTCGAGCGCCTCGGGCGTCGCGTCGGTGAGCGGCCCGCCGGGCGGTCCGCCCGTGTTGTTCACGAGGATGTGGATCCCCGCGACCGAGGCCGCGTGGTCGCGGGTGATCGCCCCCACCGCAGCCGGATCGGCGAAGTCGGCGACGAGGGTCGTGTGCTCTTGCCCGGCGTCGGTATCGAGCGTTTCGACCGTCGCGCGCAGGACCTCCGCGTTGCGAGCGAGCAGCGCGACGCTCGCCCCTCGAGTCGCGAGTTCCCGCGCACTTGCCAATCCGATTCCCTGCGTGCTGCCGCAGACCACGGCGCGCTTTCCGACCAGATCGCTCACGAGATTCCTTTCGTCCGGTGCTCGGTCTCGTCCCTGCCGTCGACGATCTCGACGACCGGAGCTCGTGTCACGCGCCCGCTTCGTCGAGTGGCGCTCCGAGACGTTCGTACTGCATGTTGCGACGCATCGGCGTGAAGCCCGCGTCACGAATCACGCGTGCGATGCCTCGCTCGTCCATGCAGTGCGTCGTTCCCGCGGCCGACACGACGTTCTCTTCGAGCATCGTGCTGCCCATGTCGTTCATCCCGAAGGCGAGCGAGGCGCCGCCGATGTGCGGCCCTTGCGTTACCCACGACGTCTGGAAGTTCTCGATGTTGTCGAGGAAGAGCCGCGCCACCGCCATCGTGCGCAGGTACTCGGCGGTCGTCACCTCGGTTCCGCCGAGATCGGTGTTGCCGGGTTGGAACGTCCAGCCGATGAACGCCGTGAAGCCGCCCGTCTCGTCTTGGAGATCGCGCAGCCGTCGCAGATGCTCCACGCGGTCGGCGAGTGTTTCGATGTGTCCGAACATCATCGTCGCCGTCGAACGCAGCCCTTGGACGTGCGCCTCGCGCATCACCGCGAGCCATTCGTCGCTCGACGCCTTGTTCGTAGCGAGACGATCGCGCACGGAGTCGACGAGGATCTCCGCCCCGCCGCCCGGAATCGAGTCGAGCCCGGCGGCGACGAGACGACGCAGCGTTTCCGGAAGCGTGAGCCTCGAAACCTTCTTCAGGTGTGTGATCTCGGGCGGCGAGAGCGCGTGCAGCCAGAGGTCGGGGAACGTCGTCTTCAGGCGCCGAAAGAGAGTCTCGTACCAGTCGATCTTGAGCTTGGGATGATGCCCACCCTGCAAGAGGATCTGTCGGCCGCCGACGTCATACGTCTCGCGAATCTTCTCTTCGATCGCTTCGGGCGGCAGGACGTAGACGTCGTCGGCATCCGAACCCGGGGAGCGATAGAACGCACAGAACGTGCAGAACGCATTGCACACGTTCGTGTGGTTGATGTTGCGATCGATCACGTATGTGACGACCCGATCCGGATGAAGGCGTCGTCGTACGAGATCCGCCGCGGCGCCGAGCGTCGCGAGATCGGCCGACTCGAGAAGGAGCAACGCCTCGTCGGTCGAAAGCCGGCGCCCCTCGGCCGCCTCGAGCGCGATGCGTTCGCAATCGCTTCGATCGGTGGTCGCGATCATGGCGTTCCTCCTGAAGTGAGCGGCCCTGAAGTGAACGGTACAGCGCCGGCGGCTCCCGCCGATTCACGATCCGCCTCGCAGCTTTCGATCGTGGCCGCGCGGGACGCGAGCACGAGTTCGGGCGCGTGATCGATGATCTCGTGACGGGCGGCGAGCTCGAGGAAGCGTCGCAGTCCGCGCAATTCGGCGTCGCCGAGACGATAACGGATGTCGCGAGTGAGGTACGCCGTCGTGACGGCTTCCGACAATCCGGTCGACCGGGCCGCTTCGCGCGCGATCTCGTGGGCGTGACGCTCTCCCGCGCGATACGAGCTCTCGAGCGTGTCGACGAGCACCGCCAGTCCTGCGGCATCGGTCTCGTGAATCGCCGCGCGCGACACCCTCGCCGCGAAGACGAACGGCAGCCCCGTGTGTCCGTACCAGGCTTCCGCGAGATCATGCACGACGACGTCGTCGAGCGCCCCGCGCGACGCGCCGGTCTCTTCGCGTTCTCGCTCGTCCGCGAGCGCCTTGTCGCCGATGCGCACGGCCGCGTCGCACGAATCGAGGATCTCCTCGAGATCGGCTCCTTCGCGAGGACGCACGAACTCGGGCCAACCTCCCCAAACTTCAGCGAACAGCAGCTTGACGAGCGCATTGCTCGTGCGCGACTCGGGATCGAGCGCGACCCGGCGAATCCGGTCGATCGGCCGGCGCGTGGCGAGGACGACGGAGCGTACGGCTCCGAGCGCCGTGATCCCGAGCCCGGGGAGCACGGTCGCTCCCGTCAGGCCCGCGAGCTCGATGACCGGCAGCAGCGCGACGTCGATCTGCTCGGCCGTGAGTCGATCGGCCAGCTCCGCGGGGACTCCGTACGAGAGCTCGTACGGTACGTTCGCGCCGGAAGCGATCTCACGCTCCAGGCCGTAGACGAGCGGTTTCGTGTTCAGGTAGGCGACCGCTCCGATGCGAAGCGACCGGGCCGAGTCGCGCTTCGTGACGGCATCGCTCATACGGTGACAGCCGCCTCGTCGAAGCGCTGCACCTCCGCGTACACCGAGTCACGCTGGATCGGTACGCGATCGACGTCGCGAACCAGGCGGCACAGGTCGTCGACCGTCAGACCGTTCGGCGTCTTGGCGCCCGCCATGTGCACGATCTTCTCGGTGAGCACGGTCCCGTCGATGTCGTCGGCGCCCATCGTCAGAGCCACCTGCGCGATGCGGGGTGTCGTCATGATCCAATACGCCTTGATGTGCTCGAAGTTGTCGAGCATGAGGCGCGACACGGCGATCGTCATGAGGATGTCGAGGCCGGTCGGCCCCGGCAAGTGCGACAGCGCCGTGTTCTCGGGATGGAACGCGAGCGGGATGAAGCACATGAAGCCGCTCGTTTCGTCTTGGAGTTCGCGAAGACGCGTCATGTGCTCGATGCGCTCTTCGAGCGTCTCGACGTGACCGAACAACAGCGTCGCGTTCGAGCGCAAGCCGTGTTCGTGGGCAACGCGCATCGTCTCGAGCCAACGCTCGGCCGACAGCTTGCGCGCGTAGATCTCGCGGCGAACGCGCTCGACGAGCACTTCCGCACCGCCGCCCGGGAGCGACCCGAGGCCGGCGGCCTTGAAGTCTTCGTACACCTCGGCGAGCGGCTTCTTGAATCGCTTGTGGAAGAAGTCGTACTCGGCAGCCGTGAACGCCTTGATGTGCATGTCCGGCCGGATCTCGTGGATCCCCTGCATCAGGTCGAGATAGAAATCGTACGGCAGATCCGGGTTGTGCCCGCCGACGATGTGCACCTCGGTGATGGCGTCGTCGAGCCGGTTGCGCACTTCGTCGAAGCAGCGCTCGAGCGTCCAGCTCCACCCCTTCTCCTTCTCGCGATACGGTCGATAGAAACCGCAGAAGTCGCAGTCGACCGTGCAGATGTTGGTCGGGTTGAGGTGCATGTTGCGCACGAAGTATGCGTCGCGGCCGTGGAGGCGTTCACGGACTTCGTTGGCCATCGCGCCGACGAGCATCAGCTCGCGCGATCGGATGAGCCGCACGCCGTCGTCGTACGACAGACGCTCCGCATCCCGCACCTTCGTGTAGATGTCGGCGAGACCCGCGGATTCGGCGAGACGTTCGAGCATTCGGGACATGCGGAATGACCTTCCGGAGTGACCTTCGCGAGGGGTCTACGGGGACGTTCGAGACGGGCGGATTATAGGACCGACGGGCCGTCAGCGTCAACGCGGGTCACGCGACCGCTCGCAGAGCGCAAATCGCGACGCCGGCATGGGTTGTCGACGCCGCGTCTGCGTCACTCCGCCGCAGGAGGACAGTGCGTGTCGAAGGCCGCCGTGAGGTCGTCCGCGATGGCGTCGACCTTCTTCAGCCGCTTCATCATGTCGTCGCGATCGCACATGTGCACGACCTCGCCATCCACGAGCAGGCCGATCTGAGGAGCCGTCGGGAAGTAGCCCTTGAAGTAGGCGCGCGCCTTCGCGGCCGCCTCGAGCGACTGCCCCGCAAAGACCGTGAGGAGCGTCTCGGGGAGGCGATCGTGCTGGAGCGCGTAGGCGAGGCCGGGGCGCGCGAGGGTCGCCGCGCAGTCGTCGTTCGCATTGACGAACACGAGCGCGCTCCCGCTCGCGGGAATCGCGGCCTCCACCTCGTCGGCGGTGAACAGCTCGCGAAGTCCGAGCCGACCGACCTCGGCGCGAATCTCGGCGATACGCGTCGCGTTCACGTCTCCGAGCGCCATTGTGCTGCTCCTTCTGTCCGTCCCGTTGCGCGTACGGCCGCTCCACGGGCCGAAACGGCGCGTAATGTATCATAGGCCGCCCGCACCGAGTCCACGCAGGAGCCGACGATCCATGCCCCGAATCACTCGAGTCTACACACGAAGCGGCGACGACGGCACCACGGCCCTCGGTACGCATCAACGCGTTCCGAAGGACGCGGCTCGTATCGAAGCTTATGGTGACGTCGACGAGCTGAACTCCGTGATCGGGACGGCGCTCGCCTCGGGAATCGACGAGCAGCTCGCGTCGTCACTCACCGGGATTCAGAACGAACTCTTCCACCTCGGCTCGGATCTCTGCGTGCCCGAAGCCGACAAGGAAGCGATGCCCGTCCCGCAGATCGAGCCGCGTCACGTCCAAGCGCTCGAGACGCTCATGGACGACCTCTCGAAGGAGCTCGCGCCCCTCGAGAACTTCGTGCTACCGGGCGGGAGCATCGCCGCCGCGCACCTTCACGCCGCGCGCTGCGTGTGCCGACGCGCCGAACGGCGCGTGGTCACGCTCTCGCACGAAGAGCCCGTGAGCGCCGAGACCATCCGCTACCTCAATCGCCTCTCCGACGCGCTGTTCGTGATGGCGCGCTACGAGAATTTCCGCAAGGGCTGCCCCGACGTCGTTTGGGATTCACGCGCCTGACGGACCGCGAGACTCAGCCTTCGGACTCCGCTTCGCGCGAATCCGTACGCGGCTTCGGGCGCGGATAGGCCCCCACGTACAGTCGTGTGGTGCGCCCTTCCGGCGCCTGCTCGTCGTGGTACTTCGCGACCAAGCGAGCAACCTGATCCGCAAGCTCGTTCGCGAACTCGTGCCGCGCCTCGGGCGACGAAAAGCGCACGTCCGCCTCGAGCGCGAACGTCGCGAGGCGCTGACCCGCGGCATCCGCCCCTGCACGCAACACCCCGAGCTCGGAGACCGCGCGCGACGCGAGCGCGATCTGGTAGTCGGACGAGAACTGATCGCGGATCGCGGCGGGATTCGTCCCGAGCGCACCAAGCGCGGTCGTCGAGATCGCGAACGCCGCGACCGTACGCCGGTAGATCCGCTCGACCGCATTCCCTCGACGACGTTCCTCCACGCACTCGACGAGCCGATGCGTCTCGAGCTCACGCAGGTGGTAGTTGACGCGCTGACGCGGCAGCTCGAGCCGCCGCGCGAGCGCGGCGGCCGAGGCCGGTTCTTCGAGATGTTCGAGCAGCTCGAGCCGCGCGGGATTGAGCAGCGATTGCGCTCGCGCGGGCTCGTCGATGACTTCCACGGTCGCGGTCAATTCAAGCACTCCCCGCGGCGACGGGAAACAGCGAACCGAGCAGCGTGTCCCACGCTTGTTGACGTTCCGCTCGTGCGCCCTCGTCCCCGTCGTACGTCGCGAGCCACAGCCAAACCCTGGGGGAACCGCCGCCGCATGCCTCGATCGAAATCCGCAGGAACGCATCGCCGTGGCTCGTCGCGACGCCCGTGAACTCGTGAGGCTGCACGCTCATCGCGCGTCCCTGAAAGCGCTCGCCGGTACTCGTCGTGAAGTCGAACGGCGCCCCTTCTTCGAGATCGGTGACATCGGCGCCGCAGCCGAGGCCTTCGGATCCCGTGAGTCGCGCCCACGCTTCGTCCGGCGTTCCCACGACCTCGCTCGTACACCAAACGACCTGTCGATCCCGCCCGGCGTGGTTCTCGAGGTAGAGCCGCAGGCTGCGAAGTTCGACGGGCCAACCGCGCGAGATGCCGTCGTACTCCTCGTCGAAGCGCGCGTCGGGACCGAACCCCGAGTGCACGAGTCGGAGCGTCGTCGTTCCGCCTTCGCCCGATAGGCGAAAGTCCATGAGCAAGGGACACGCGTCTTCGGAATCGGCGCCACCCGCCGGGTAGCGCGTCACGAGCCGCTCGCCCGGCTCCCAAACGTCGATCGTCTGCGGCCACGTGTGCATCTCGCCCCACTGCCACCGCACCGCCCCGCCGACTCCGGGCGTTACCGAGACCTCGGGCGCGAACCACCGGCTCACGAT
>JAUIME010000537.1 GCA_030433195.1 bacterium | reverse complement strand
GTGGATCTTCCCGGCGGTCGGCGCACCAGTGTAAACTCCCCGCGCGCCCCTACGGAAGGGCGAGCTTTCGCGCGTCCGATTTTGTCGGCGACCGACTCAGCTCGCGATCGGGATGCGGACGAGCGTTTGAAGTCTCTCGGGGGCGACACGGCGCGGGTCCGAGAAGTAGATCTCGTGATACGTTCCCGCGAAGGCGTGCCCCCCGGATGCGGCGTGCGCGCGCATCGACTCGATCGTCGTGCCGACCGTGTCGTACGGGCCGACATGCAGTTGCTGCACGCACGACCCCTCGTCGAGCGTCTCGACCGATACGTCGGCGAGCGACGGGCCGCCCTTGCTCTTCGCCGTGAGCGTCGCGACCGCCGCGTCGAGGTTCGCATCGACCACGAACTCGGGAACGCGGATCAGCATCTTCCAGTTCCACTGCTCTTTCGGGAGTCGGCTGAAGTCGCCGGTCTTGGTCTTGCCCCAGTAGAGCGCCTCGAGTTTCGAGACTCGGAAGTCCGGCCGATCGGGCGATTTCTGGCCCATCTTGATCGTGTACACGATGCCGTAGAGCGCTTCGATCGCGTGCTGGAAGCTGTCGCTTCCGGGTCCCCCCGTTCCGTCGATCGCGAGGTAGCGCCCAGGCGTCGGCGTCAGGATGCGCGGCTTCTTCGCCTTCGAGTAGTCGGTCTTGTGAAGCTTGACGAGGTCGATCGGTTCCGCCGGCGCGGTTCGATCACGATTCTGCCGGGTCATCGCAGCCTCCTTCGTGGCTCCTCGTGTCGGTCGTGTCACCTGTCCGTGTCCCACAGTGTTCGAGGGAAGATACCCCACGGGCGACACCCGCGCTTGACCGTTCTTGCGCACTCGCGAACCGGGCAGCGTCCGCCTCGTCAGAGATCGGGCACCGCGAGGCGGAGGACCCGGCGCTTGCGGAACTTGCGCCACGCCGCGACGAACTCTTCGTCGGGCACCGCGGCCTCGTCGGCGGCAAGTCGAGCGAATCGGCCTTCGAGCGCGCGGGCATGCCGAAGGAACGCGTCGATCTCGGGGGCGGCGACGTCGCGGAAGAGCTGCGCGAGGTCGATTGCCGTTCGCAGCGGCTCGACGATCTCCAGCCACTTGGCGCGGGGGGAGCGGCGCTCGAGCTTGCGCCCGCGTCGTTGGACCTTGCGCAGCGCGCGCGCGATCGCGCGTCGCGAGGCTCGACGTGCGGTGAGCTCGCCGCCCATGCCTCGCGATGCCGTACCTCGCAATGCCGTGCCTCGCGATGTCGTCGTCGAGTCGAGCGAGTGTTCGAGCTCCGGGGCGGTCGGTCGGCACGTGACGGTGTCGGTGATGCGATCGGCGGCTGCGGGGTGCAGCGTGGTGCCGAGTCGGGCCGTGCGAGCCAGCGAGCGGATCGAGCGTGCGCGTCCCGAGGGGAACGCGTGCGGGAAGGTTCGAAGGAGGAGGCGCGCGTGTCGGGCCGCGTCTCGCCGATCCTGGGCCGAGGCCCCGTCGTCGGTCACGCGTGCCCACTCGATGCGGGCCAGTGCGCGGGCGGCGACGGTGATCGGCATGTCCGCGCGAATTCGTTCTTCGTTGTCGTTGTCGGGGCCGGTCCCGTGTCTCACCACGCGAATCCCTTTGCGTCCTGGAAGGCGCAAAGCGTACCATGAGCCCTCCGAAGGCGGCACGAGACGCGCGGTGGGCGGCGCGGCATACGGAGCCCGCCCGGCATCCCGATCACCGAAAGACCCCGAGGCGGACTGGCGAGGATCCCATGCAGCTGTACTTGTTGCGTCACGGGCGTGCCGCATCCCAGAGCCGATGGCAGGGGGACGATCTCGACCGACCGCTGACTGCCGAGGGGATGTCGGCGATGCGTGACATCGGTCGTGCGATGCGAACGCTCGGGCTACGCTTCGACGCGGTTTGGTCGAGCCCGTACGTTCGGGCCCTCGAGACGGCGCGCGCGGTGACCGAGTCGCAAGAGGGGAACGCGTCCATCGAAGTCGTCGAGTCTCTCGTCGTGTACGGCGACGGCGCGGCGGTGGTCTCGCGCCTGGGGAAGAGGGCCGACGTGCGGTCGGTCCTCATGGTGGCGCACGAACCGATCCTCGGGGACCTGCTGTCGATGCTCGTCGCCGGATCGCTCGACTGCGAGTTCCGGATCGGGACCGGCGCGCTCGCCAAGCTCACGATCGACGAGCTTCGGTGGGGGCGGTGCGCGTCGCTCGACTGGATCCTCCAACCCACGCATCTTCTCGAGATCGCGGCCGGCGAGCGCGAATCGAACGGGGCGAGCTGACGCGCGAACCCTCGAAGCATCGCCCGTTCAGGCGAACGGGTCGACGTACATTCGACGCGAGGGAACGCTCACGATCGCCCGCCCCGGCAGGATGCACGCCGACAGACGGCCACCGTAGACGCACCCGCTGTCGAGGCCGATCGTCCGCGGCCGGATCGTCAGCCCGGCCGTGGCCCAGTGCCCGTAGAGCACGAGCTTGTCGCCGTCGTAACGATCGTGCCAGGGCGGTCCGTCCTCGCCGAGGGTTCGCAGGCGCGTGAGATCCGCCGCGGTTTGCTCGGCGAGCGCAACGCCGGGCCGCAGTCCCGCGTGGAGGACGAGCCAGTCGTCGTCTTCGAGGAAGAGCGGCCACGTCTCGACCCAGGCGAGCAACTCGTCGCGTGCGTCGCCGAGGTCTTCGCGCAGCTTGCGATCGTACTCGTCGTTCGGGGCGCCGCCGTCGCGCCATTGTCGCAGACACCGCACTTCGTGATTGCCGAGCACGCAGCGAAGGTTCGGCATCGAGCGCGCGAGCTCGAGCGTCTTTCTCGACGAGGGGCCGCGCGCGACGAGATCGCCCACCGAGACGAGCCGGTCGGAACTCGTCACCGCGAGATGGTCGAGCAGATCCCGCAGCTCTTCGTGGCAGCCGTGCACATCACCGAATACGATCGTCCGTGCCATGCGCGCGACCATACAATACGCGAGCCGATACGGCGTCGGTGATCATCGCCGCGCGACGCGACGCGGATCGTCGGCCCGTGGACGAATCGCGCTCGGCGCACTAGAATGCTCGGCGGCGGTGGAACTCTCCGCGTGACGAACCCCTCATCCGTGCATCAGCAGGACATCATGGCGAAATCGCGCTCGAAATCCGGCTCGCAGTCGGCCGCGTCCAAGAAGAAAGCGTCCGCGTCGTCCACGAACGGGACGAAGGCCAAGGTCGAATACGACGAGAAGGCGATCCAAACGCTCGATCCTCTCCAGCACATTCGCCTGCGAACGGGGATGTACATCGGCCGGATCGGCGACGGCACCAACCCGAACGACGGCATCTACATCCTGCTCAAGGAAGTCATCGACAACGCGATCGACGAGTTCATCATGGGCGCGGGAAAGCGCGTCGTCGTGACGCGCAAGGGCAAGGCGATCGCCGTGCGCGATCACGGTCGCGGGATCCCGCTGGGCAAGGTCGTCGACTGCGTGTCCAAGATCAACACGGGCGGCAAGTACAACGACGACGTCTTCCAGTTTTCCGTGGGGTTGAACGGGGTCGGGACGAAGGCCGTGAACGCGCTCTCCGAGCAGTTCGAGGTGCAGAGCTGGCGCGACGGCAAGTTCAAGCGCGCGGCGTTCCGGCGCGGCAAGCTTTCGAAGGAAGAGAACGGCAAGGACGCTGACGCCAAGAACGGCACGCTCGTGCTTTTTCGACCCGATCCCGAGATCTTCGGCGAGGTCGAATGGGACGAGGAGTTCATCGAGAGGCGGCTGCGTTACTACGCTTACCTGAACGCGGGCCTCACGATCGCTTACGGCAAGAAGACGTTCAAGAGTCAGGGCGGGCTCAAGGACTTGCTCGCCGAGGAACTCGGCGAAGAGCCGTCGCTCTACGAACCCGTGCACTGCCAGCAAGATCGCGTCGAGTTCTCGTTCACGCACACGAACGCGTACGGCGAGAACTACTTCAGCTTCGTGAACGGACAGTACACGAAGGACGGCGGCACCCACCAGAGTGCGTTCCGCGAGGGAATCCTGAAGGGCGTGAACGAATACGCCAAGAAGAGCTTCGCGGGCGAGGACGTGCGCGACGGCCTCATCGGGGCGGTCGCCGTGAAGCTGCAGGATCCCGTGTTCGAGAGCCAG
>JAUIME010000536.1 GCA_030433195.1 bacterium | reverse complement strand
GCCCATCGTGCCTTCGGCGCCCGAGAGCACGGTCGGCAGCGCATCGCTGTTGCGCCAGATGACTCCCGTGTCGAACCACACGAAGTTGTCCGTCGAGCCGCCGTCATCGAGGCTGCCCGTGAAACCGATCTGACCGTTGCCGTTCGTGAACGGCGCGTTCAGGTTGGTGATCGTGAGACCACCCGAACCGGGTGCCACGTCACCTTCCATGATGATCGGCGTCGCCTTCTGGTCCTGGCCCGCAAGCGCGGTCATCCCCGTGAGCGCGACCGCGAGTCCCGCAGCTGCCGAGACACACCATTGTCTGATTCGTCTCATGTCGGATCTACCTCTCTCTCTCATGCCTCGACACGCGGACATCAGGAATTCGTCGGGCCGCTTCCGAATCACACACACATGCGATCGGTACACGACACACGACGCCGCGACGAGGGCTTGGATTGCGCAAGATCTTGCGACTTCGCCTTTGATCGAACGCGAGTGTAATCGCAACCGCGCCGACGACTCAAGCAACAAAGAGAGGGATGCGTCCGCACTTTCGTGGTGCGAACGAAAGCGAGCGCGACGAGTCGTCAACTCACTCGCGCTCGAAAGGAATCGGTCAGCCGCCGCTCCGCTTCACGACCCAACCTTCCGACTCGAGTGCGGCTGCGAGTGCATCGCGATGGTCGCCTTGGACTTCGATGACTCCGTCCTTGACGCTGCCACCCGCGCCGCAGCGACGCTTCAAGCGTTTGGCGAGCGCGGTGAGTTCGTCGGCCGCGAGCGGAACACCCGTCACGAGCGTGACCGCCTTTCCCTTGCGGCCTTTCGTCGATCGCGCCACGCGCACGACGCCGTCGCCCTTCGGGACCTCGGCCGCGGCTCGCTCGCGGCATTCGCACGCGCCCGCCGGTTGGCCGCACCCGGGGCACATGCGCCCGTGCTCGGTCGAATACACGCTTCCGGCGCCGTCGTCGCGTTTCCTCATCGATTCGCGAACGTGTTCTCGATGACGACCTCGTCGCGTGCGAGCTGCCCGGGTCGCGGCCACGGCGCCATCGTTCCCTTGCCGACGGCGACGAACATCGCGATCACGTGATCGTGCGGAAGCTCGATGAGCTTTCCGACTTCGTCGAAATCGAACCCGTCCATCGGGCAAGTGTCGTAGCCCATCGCCTTGGCCGCGAGCATGATCGTCTGCGCGGCGATTCCGCAAGATCGCATGACCTCGTCGAACTGGACGCGCTCGCGGTCGCGGTAGTACGCGTCGATCTTCGGCAGCAGGAAGTCCTGCACCTCTTGCGGAGCGTTGGCCCAGTATCGCTGCGGCTCTTCCCATGCCGAGACGTTCGCGCACACGACGATGAGAAGCGACGCGTCGGTCACCTGCGCTTGGTCCCAGGCCGCTTCGCGGATCTTCTTGCGGAGCTCGAGATCTTTCACGAGGACGAAACGCCAGTGTTGGATGTTGAACGCCGTCGGCGACAGCATCGCGGCATCCATGAGTTGCTCGATTTCGGCATCCGTCATCCGATGCTCGGCATCGAACTGCTTGATCGCACGTCGACTCTCGATCGCTTCGAAAACGTCCATCGTTCTTCCTCCGTCGCGCAGAGCGCGTCTGTGAATGCCGTTCCTAGTTGCCGAGCTTGGCGGCCGCGAAGGCGCGGCCCGCTTCGAGCGCGGCGTCGAGCTTGGCGGGATCCTTGCCCCCGGCTTGCGCCATGTCGGGCTTGCCGCCACCGCCGCCGCCGGCGACCTTCGCAACCTCGCGCACCCAGTCTCCCGCGCGGAGCCCCTTCGCGATCAACGCCTCGGGAACCGCAGCGAGGAAGAAGCACTTGTCGTCGGCCGCTGCGCCGAGGAGGAGCGCCGTCTCGGGCCGCTTCTTCGTGATCACGTCCATCGCGCTGCGCAGGAGTTTGCCGTCCGCGCCCTCGATCGCCGCGACCGTCAGCGGACCGTCGACGCTCTCCGCAATCGCCCGCGCTCGTTCGACGACGCCTCCTTGCGCGGCCTTCGTCCGCTCCTTCGCGCGTTGCTTCACGACCTCTTGCAGCTCGCCGAGCGTCGCTCGGATCGCCGCCGCCGCCGCGACCGGAACGTCCGCGGCCGTCAACTCGTCGCCGATCTCGGCGAGAGCCGCCGACAGGCCTTCGGGATCGGCCGAACGTAGCGCATCGGCCTTCTTCGCGAGCCGCTCGCCGGCTTCGACCGCCGACACGGCGCGCTCGCCCGTCACGCACGTCACACGACGGATTCCCTTGGCCACCGCCTCTTCGCCGAGCACCGCGAATCGCTTCGCTTCGCCCGTCTTCGCGAGATGCGTACCACCGCAGAACTCGACCGAGTAGTCGTACCACTTCGTGTTGTCGGGATTGCCGAGCAGATCCGCAACCGGAACACCGACCGAAACGACACGAACACGCGGCGGATACTTCTCGCCGAACACCGCGCGCAAGCCGTGAATCTTCAACGCGTCCTCCTGCGCCGCGACCTCGGCATACACCGGCAAGTCGGCGTCGATCGCACGGTTCACGGCCGCCTCGATACGACCGAGTTGATCGGCCGAGACGGACTTGTTGTGCGAGAAGTCGAAGCGCGTCTTCTCGTCGTCGACGAGCGATCCCTTCTGCGCGACCTGTTCGCCGAGTTCACCGCGCAGGCCGTGATTGAGCAGGTGTGTGGCGGTGTGGTTGGCCATGATCTTCGCTCGCCGCGGCGCGTCCACCTCGAAGCGCATCGCGACCTCGCCTTGCCCGGGTCGAACGTCCTTCACCTCGCCTGAGGCGAGCGTCCCGAGATGGAAGACGGTCGCGCCGACACGCACGGTGTCGTCGACTTCGAACGTCGCGTCGCCGATACGGATCGTGCCCCGATCGCCCACCTGGCCGCCGGCCTCCGAATAGAACGGAGTCGAACCCGTGACGATCGCGAGACGGCTCCCCGCCGACGCGCTGTCCGCCGGCCGGAACGCCTCGTCGCCTTCGACGAACACGTAGCCGTACGTCGTCGCCTCGTGCTCGAGCTTGCCGTCGCCGACGAACTCGGTCGCGGGCGGATCGAGCTGCTGCACGAGCTCGACGAGTGTCGCACGCGCATTCGCGCCGCCGCCCGTTCCGCGCGATTGCTCTTTCTGCTGCGCCATGCGCTCGTCGTAGCGCTCACGATCGAGCCGCAAGCCGCGCTCTTCGGCCATGAGCTCCGTCAGGTCGATCGGGAACCCGTACGTGTCGTAGAGCACGAACGCGTCGTCGCCCGAGAGGACGCCGTCCTTCGCGCGGCCCGCCGCCTCTTCGAACAGCGCGATGCCGCGATCGAGCGTGCGCCCGAACGACTCCTCTTCTTCGAGGATCAGCTCGGTCGTGCGCGCCGCGTGATCGCGAAGCTCCGGGAAGGCCTCGCTCATCGTCTCGACCACGGTCGGTACGAGCCGATGCAGAAACGCGTCGGTCATGCCGAGCGTCTGTCGGCCGTGTCGCACCGCGCGGCGCAAGATGCGACGCAGCACGTAGCCGCGCCCCTCGTTGCTCGGCACGGCCCCGTCCGTGAGCGCGAACGTGAGCGTCCGAATGTGATCGCCGATCACGCGATACGCGATGTCGATCGCGTCGTCGAGCTTGCCCGAGTACTCACGCGCGCCGGTCTCCTTGCGGATCGCATCGAACAGCGGAGTAAAGACGTCGGTGTCGTAGTTCGACGACTTGCCCTGGAGCACCGCGGTGATGCGCTCGAATCCCATCCCGGTGTCGACGTGCTTGGCAGGAAGCGACGCGAGCGTCTGGTCGGTGTTGCGATTGAACTGGATGAACACGAGGTTCCAAACTTCGATCACGCGAGGATCGTCCGCGTTGACGAGCTTCCCGCCCGACTTGTCGGGCGTGCGATCGTAGTGGATCTCGCTACACGGACCGCACGGCCCCGTGTCGCCCATCTCCCAGAAGTTGTCCTTCTTGTCGCAATAGTGGATGTGGCTCGGGTCGATGTCGGTAACGGTCCTCCAGATCTCGGCGGCCTCTTCGTCGCGCTCGAGCCCGTCGGATTCGTCGCCGCCGAACACCGTCGCGTGCAGCCGATCCTTCTCGAGACCCCAGACGTTCGTGAGCAGGGCCCACGCCCACGAGATCGCTTCCTTCTTGA
>JAUIME010000535.1 GCA_030433195.1 bacterium | reverse complement strand
CGACTTCGTCACCGGGGGAATGAACGCCATGAGGGGAGGGATTGGATTCGTGACCGGCGCTGATCTCAGCTCGAAGTGGCTGCCCTCGCCAGCCCGCTAGCAGGCTCTGCGGGGCGGGCGGAGATCGATGGAAGGGGTGGCCGACGCCCCGGCCGGGCTCGATCGTCGATCTCCCTGGTCGCAGCGCTTCCGGATCCGCAGGATGTATCGACGGTCCAGGATGGCGCTCCGGCTCACATTACACGGGGACCGAACGCATCCGGTCGAGTCGGGACATCCGTGCTTCGCGGTCCCTTCAGGCGGGCCCCGTCATCCCCGAACGCCAAGCTCCTCAGTCCAGCCAAGCTGTACGCGGCGGCTGGGAACGTGAGCCGCCCAGTCGATCTTCTCGCGACCTCGGTGACGAAACTCGCGCTTCTGCCCGATCGTCGTCGCACAGCCAAACACCTGCTCCCTCTGTTCATGGCGACGTTCACTGATCCAGTAAGCCATGTGGCACATCGTTGCTCCTTCGATCCGGCTCGCGATCGATTCGAATCGCATGGCGCTCCCGAGTGTCGTCCGTATCGGCCCGACTCCCTACGTGCGGCCGCTCGCCGAACTCCAAGACGAGTACGAGACGTTCCTCGTGGTCGCCTGCGACAATCGCGCCACACGTATCTTCGTCGTCGACTCGACGATCGCCGACCTCGAGTCGCAGATCCGCGGGGACGTGAAGAACCACGTGCGCAAGGGGGGCTGGTCGCAGAAGCGCTACGCGCGCCGACGCAAGAACGAGCTCCATCACTACGCGAAGGAAGTCGCCGAACGACTCACGAAGATCGTCGAGTCGGAGTCTGTCCATCGCATCGTCTTCCTCGGTACCGAAGAGACAATCGTCGAGATTCGCAACGAACTCCCCGCCCACGTGGCCGAGTACGACATCGGATCCAGCCCTGCCGATCTTCACGACGAGCGCGACAGCTGGATGGACGACGCCTTCGAGCTGTTCTTCGAGGAAGAACGCGACGAAGAACGGCGCCTCTGGGACCGCGTGCGCGAGGAGTACCTGTCCGGGGGACCCGTTGCCGTCGGTCCGCACGACGTGCTGGAGGCCGCCGCAGCCGGCCGTGTCGAGGAGGTCATCGTGACACGCTCGCTCGATCTTCCCGCGGTTCGTTGCAACGAATGCCACAACGTCGACCACGGCGAAGGCCCGGCATGCTCGTACTGCGGGTCCGAAGACACCGTTCGCTCCGATTACGTGAACGAGCTCACACGCGCGGTCGAACTGACGAGCGCGGCGATCGAGTTCGCGGACGAAGTCGAAGGCCTCGAGAAGATCGGCGAGGTGGCCGCGCTGTTGCGCTACTGATCGCGCCTCACTCGTGACGCAGCGCTTCGATCGGATCGAGGTTCGCGGCCCGGTGTGCCGGGTACAGCCCGAAGACGATCCCGATGAGCGCGCTGATCCCGAGTGACAGGAAGATCGACCACGGAGTGACGACCGTCGGCATGTCCGCGAAGTGCTCGATCGCGGCGGGAATCAGCAATCCGATGCCGATTCCGATCAGACCGCCGACGAGCGACAGCGTCACGGTCTCGACGAGGAATTGGCTGATGATCTGCGGCCGCTTCGCGCCCACCGCGCGACGGATTCCGATCTCGCGCGTGCGCTCGGTCACCGACGCGAGCATGATGTTCATGATGCCGATGCCGCCGACGAGCAAGCTGATTCCCGCGATCGATCCGAGCACGATGTTGAAGATGCGCTGCGTCTCGCGCGCCTGGCGCAGCAGCGCGAGCGGCACGGAGACTTCGTAGTCTTCCTTGTTGTGGAACCGCCGCAGGCCCGTGAGAATCGCGTCGGCGGTCGGCTGCACGTTGTCGATCGCGGCCACGTAGCCGCCGCGCGCGCCGTCGTCCGCACGCACCGAACCGCCGAACTTCGAGCGCAGCCACGCGAACGGTCGAAAGCCCGACCGAGCGGCCGCGGGGTCGCCCGTCGCTCCGACCCGCACGATGATCTGATGCAGCTCGACCGTCTCGCGATTGCGGCTGCCGGGCTGTTGCGCGACCGTGTCACCGACGCGCTCGCGCATGACGTTGAGCGGCACGTACACGTCGACGGGACGGTCCGGCATCTGGATTCCCGAACCGCTCGACTCCGTCGCGACGATGCCGACGACCACGTAGGTATCGCCTCGGATCGTGATCGTCTCGCCGAGCGAGTCGCGCGCCGCGAGGAGATCGCGACCGGCCTGCTCCGCGAGCACACAGACTTCACGATGCAAACGCACGTCGTCGGGCTCGAGCAACCTCCCCGCGAGCAGACGACGCGGCACGAGGTCGAACCACTCGGGGGTCGTCCCGACCATCCGCAGTCGCACGTCGCGGCGCCCGAGGCGACCTTCCGTGCGATACACCTTCGCGGGCGCGACTTCCTGAACAGCCGGATAGGTGCGGATGCGCTCGAGATCGGTGAAGAGCAGCCCGTATGCGATCGTGCTCGAGTCCTCGGCACGACTCCCCGCCTCCTCCTCGGGCTTCACGGCGGAGACGATCACGTTCTCCGACCCGAGCTTGCGGATCTCGCGCTGCGCTTGCAGGCTCGCCCCTTCGCCGACCGAGAGCATCGCGACCACGGACCCGACGCCGAACACGACACCGAGGATCGTCAGGAACGATCGCAGCTTGTGGTGCAGCAGGCTCTGGAGCCCGAGCTTCAGGTATCGAATCGGTCGCGAGTTCATGGCGCCTCCGCTCAGGCACCCCGTGCCGAATCGCGGTCCCGCGATGCACCGCCGCGCCGGCGTTCGCCTTCGCCGCCAGGCTCGCCATCGTCCCGCTCTTCGGAATCGTCGCTGTCGACGTCTTCGTCACGGTTCGAGCGGGGTTCGTCATCTCCGCCGTCGAGCGGCGGCGAGAGCGACACCCAATCCCCTTCTTCGAGGCCGTCGAGAACCTGGATCATGCGCTTGTCGTCGAGGCCGGCTTCGATCGCGTGCGCAACCAGCCCTTCGCCTTCGGGCTTGTAGACGAACGGCACCCCATCGATACGCACGACCGCTTGGATCGGAAGATAGAGCGTGTCGTCGACCTCCTCGATGAGGATCTCGGCCTTGCAGCTCATCCCAGTGCGCAGCCCTTCGGTATCTCCCGTCACCGCGACGGTCGTGTTGTAGACCTTCAGATCGGGATTGGCCCATCGACTCGCCGAGTCGGGTAGCACGGCGATCTTCTCGATCTCGCCGTCGAACACGCGGCCCGGCAGGGCGTCGGTGGTAACGCGCACGGGCAACCCCTCCGACGCGTACTCGAGCATCGATTCGTGAATCTTGATGTCGGCAACGAGATTGTCGGTGGTCGGCAAGCGGAAGAGATCTTGGCGCTCGCGCACGTCGACGCCCTCGTCGAGCGGCTCCTGGCGATCCCAACGACTCTGACCCGTCGTCCCGTAGACCACCATGCCGGCCTGCGGCGCATGGACCACGCACGACTCGAGCTGCTGCAGGATCTGGCGCAGTTGCTGCTCGTCGCGCACGAGCCGCTCGTTGCGCGCATGCACGTTCGCTTGCGCATCGACGACGTTGGCCTCGGCCTCGTGCTGAGCCTTCTCGAGTTCGAACTCCTTCTGGTTCACGGCGCTCAACAGCTCTTCCATCGTTCGGCGATAGGTGAACGCCGCGAGGAGTTCGAGCTCTTCGGATGCGACGTCCTGGTTCATCTCACGCCGCAGATGATCGAGCCGATCCGCTTCGAGCTCGGACCCGGAGATGAACCCGCGCTCGAACAGTTTCTCGGAGTACTTGTAGCGGTCGCGCGCGCGCTCCACTTCCGCTTCCGCGAGCAGGATGTTGTTGAACGCGTTCTTGAGATCGAGCTTGTAGGAACCTTGGAGCTGCTCCAAGAGCGGCTGGAAACGACCACGTGCTTCCTCGTCGGTCGCCACTCGAGCCGCGAGTTCGTTGAGCTCGCTCAAGATCGATCCGTCCATCGCCTCGAGGAGCTCGGTCCCGTCCTCGACGGCCGCGACGTATTCGTCCGCGCGAATCCCCGCGTACTTCTCGAGGTCGAGCAGCGCGAGCTTGTACGAGACCATCGCGGCCTCGATGTTGGCCTGCCCTTGCTTCCTCGCGATCTCGAGC
>JAUIME010000534.1 GCA_030433195.1 bacterium | reverse complement strand
TCCACGGATTACGCCGCACGGGTGGGCGCTACGGACTTTGTACGATGTGCATCGGTGTGGGGCAGGGAATCGCGATGATCGTGGAGACAGTCTGATGGAGGAGGTAGCGAAGACGTCGATCCGGATTCAGTCCGAGGACGGCGTCGGATACTTGACCCTGAACCGACCTGAGCGGCGCAATGCGTTCGATCTCGAGATGGTGCAGGAGTGGCTCGCGGGCTTCCAGGAGCTCGACGGTGACGACGACGTTCACGCGATCGTCATCACGGGCGCGGGCAAGGCGTTCTGTGCGGGCGCCGACGTTCGATCGATGCACCAATGCATGGTCGAGGGCCGCAACGACGAAACGGCCGGTCTCGTCGAAGTCGGCAATCGCCTCGTGCTCGCGGTCTGGGATTCGAAGAAGCCGATCCTCGCGGCCGTGAACGGTGCGGCCATGGGCGGCGCGGCGAACCTCGTGCTCGCTTGCGACGTCCGCATCGCCGCGCACGGCGCTCGATTCGGATATCCGTTCCACAAGCTCGGGCTCATCCCCGATTGGGGTGGCACGTATCTCTTGCCGCACATCGTCGGCGACGCGAAGGCGCTCGAGCTCATCCTGAGCGGCGAATCGATCGACGCCGACGAAGCGCTGCGGCTCGGGATCGTGAACCGGCTCGCGCCGAGCGAAATGCTCATGGAAGAGGTGCGCGTGTTCGCGAAGAACCTCGCCGACACCGACCCCGAGCGCACGGCGTGGATCAAGGAACGCATGCGGGGCGGCGACCGCGCATCGCTCGCCGCGAAGCTCGACATCGAAGCGCGCGAGCAGTCGCGTCTCATGGCGGGCGACGAAGCGCGGCGCATCGTCGGCGAGATCGTCGATCACCTGAACCGCAAGCGGGCCTGACGTGGCCACGGCGGCGCCGGGCATCACCGACATCCACATCCACGTCCAGAACTGGGACGAGATGAAGCCCGACGTCCTCGACGTCATGCGCAAGGGCAAAGAGGAGTACTTCGAGTTCCTCTTCGAGCTCATGAAGAGCCCGCAGATGCTGCTCGATCTCCTCGACGAGGCGGGCGTTTGGCGCGTCGGCATCGTCAACTACGTGAGCCCCGATCTCATGGGCTTCACGAACGCGAGCAACGAGTTCTCGGGCGATTACGCTTCGTACGATCCCGAGCGCATCCTCGCGTACGGCAGCGTCCATCCGCGCTTCACGAAGGACCCGGTGGGCGACGTCGATCGACTCGTCGAACTCGGGATCCGGTGCTTCAAGATCCATCCGCCGCACCAGCTCTTCGCCGCGAATGCCTACACCGAGGGGCTCGACGCGCTCGCGAAGATCTACGGGCGGCTCGAAGAACACGGCATCCCGGTCACGATTCACACGGGGACGAGCGTCTTTCCCGGCGCGCGCTGCAAGTACGGCAAGCCGATGGAAATCGACGACGTCGCGATCGACTTTCCGAATCTGACGATCCTCATGGCGCACGGCGGGCGTCCGTTGTGGATGGACGAGGCGTTCTTCATCCTGCGGCGGCATCGCAACGTGTGGCTCGATCTGTCGGGCATCCCGCCGCGGCGCATCCTCGAGTGGTTCCCGCGCATCGGGGAGATCGGCGATCGCGTCTTGTGGGGTACCGACTGGCCGGGGCCGGGCGTGCGCGACATGCGCAAGAACCTCGACGAGTTCGAGGCACTGCCGATGGACGAAGACCTGCGCCGCCGCATCACGACCGACAACGCGCTGCGGCTGTTCCCGGCGGATCCGTCGGCGAGAGGACCTGTGTGATGACGCCGGCCGGCTATTCGGGAACCCCGCTGCCGAAGAAGCTCGGCATCAAGGAAGGCTACCGCGTGGCGCTCGTCGGCGCGCCGTCCGACTTCGACGCCACGCTCGGCGAGCTTCCCGACGACGTGACCCTCACGACACGCGCAACCGCGTCGTGCGACCTCATCGTGTGGTTCGTGAAGACGCGCGCCGATCTCGAACGCCGCGCGCAGCGCCTCGCCGACGTCGCCGGCGCGGGCGGCCTGTGGATCGCATGGCCGAAGAAGACGTCCGCGCTCGCGAAGCCCGACCTCACCAAGGACGCCGTGCGCGAGGTCGGCCTCGCGACGGGCCTCGTCGACGTGAAGGTCGCCGCGGTCGACGACGACTGGTCGGGCCACCGGTTCGTGCGCCGCAAGGCGTGACCGCGGCGGCGGGGCGAGGTCTCTGCAAGCGCGACGCATCGGCCGCGGAGGTTACTCGATGACCCGCGAGGCTCAGGTGCGCGCCGGTCGCTCGGTCCGCGCCTCCAACTCGAGCAGCGCTTGCTTTCGCCACAGGCCGCCGCCGTAGCCCGTCAGCTTGCCGTCGGCGCCGATGACGCGGTGGCACGGGACGAGGATCGCGACGCGATTGTCGCCGTTGGCGCGGCCCACCGCGCGGACGGCCTTGGGGCGACCGATGGCCCGTGCGATCGCGTCGTAGCTTCGGGTTTCGCCGCTCGCGATGTCGCGCAGCTCCGCCCAGACGTCCCGCTGGAAGTCCGTGCCCGGCAGGACGAGCGGCAGGTCGAACGTCGTTCGCTTGCCGTCGAAGTACTCGGCGAGCTGCGCTTCGAGTCGGCGGAGCCACTCGTGATCGCCGGGCGTGCAGGTCGTCTCGAGTCGTTTCGAAACGGTCCGCACCTGGCGTTCGAGCCGACGGCGCTCGGCGAACTCGAGCAGCGCGATGCCGTCGTCGTTGGCACCCGCGACCATCGGTCCGAGCGGCGTGAGGATGCGCGTGACGAGGATCGGCGCGGCAACGTGCTTCGCGCTTCCGGGCGCGATGTCGAACACGCGGCGGAAGGCTTCGCGAAATCCGCTCAACGATTCGAAGCCGTGCGCGTAGGCGGCGGCCGTGACGTCGTCGCCGAGGCGGACGCGCCCGAGCGCGAGCCCGAGTCGGCGAGCGCGTTGGTAGGCGTGGAACGTGATGCCGTGATTCGCGACGAACCACCGGCGAACGCGCGCGGGCTCGACACCGTCGCGGCGCAGATCCGCATCGGTGATGCGCGCTTCGGGGTCGGCCTCGACACGTTCGAGGACGGGCCGCAGCCACTCGGGCGGGGTGCCCGCGGGCTCGAGCGGGCGGCAGCGCCGACAGGGTCGATACCCGGCGAACAGCGCATCGCGGACACTCGCGAAGTACTCGATGTTCTCGGCCTTCGGCTTGCGGGCCGGGCAGGTCGGTCGGCACACGATCCCGGTCGTGGTCACGGCCAGGAAGAACACGCCGTCGTAGTCGGGATCGCGCCGCAGGATCGCGGCGTACATCTCGTCGGCGGGCGGCAGCGTCGCGGGTCGGGAAATCGATTCGGTGGTCGTCATGGCGTCAAGCTAAGATGAGGCCGCTGTCCGGATCCACCGAAAAATGGATGCCGAATTCGAATCGCCGCAAAGGACGCCGCCACCGTGACTCACCGCTGCGAATGGGCCAAGATCGAGGAAGCCGTCGCGTACCATGACGAGGAGTGGGGCGTCCCCGTGCACGACGATCGGCATCTGTTCGAGATGATCACGCTCGAGGGCGCGCAAGCCGGGCTGAGCTGGGACACGATCTTGCGAAAGCGCGACGGCTATCGACGTGCCTTCTGCGACTTCGACCCCGAGCGAGTCGCGAAGTTCGACGACGCCAAGGTCGAGGCGTTGCTGCAAGACGCGAGCATCGTGCGGAATCGGCTCAAGGTCACGTCGACCATCGACAACGCGCGCGCGGTACTCGAGGTCCAGCGCGAGCTCGGCTCGCTCGACGAGTACTTGTGGTCGTTCGTCGACGGCGCGCCGATTCGGAACCGCTTCCGCAAGCTCACGGACGTTCCGGCCGAGACCGATGCGTCTCGCGTCATGAGCCGAGCGTTGCGCAAGCGCGGGTTCCGCTTCGTCGGACCCACGATCTGCTACGCACTCATGCAGGCCGTCGGCATGGTGAACGACCACGTCGTCGACTGCTTCCGCTACGACCAGGTCGGACAGGAGGCATGATGCGCAACCTACGCAAGGTGAATCTCGCCGAGACACTCGGGCGTATCGACGAACACTGGAGCCCGAAGATCGTCGGCGAGGTGAACGATCAGCACGTCAAGCTCGCGAAGATCCGAGGGACGTTCGACTGGCACCATCACGAGAAC
>JAUIME010000010.1 GCA_030433195.1 bacterium | reverse complement strand
CCTTCTCTCCTCTACACCGAAGCCTCACGTATGACACTCCCTCGATCCGAGTCTCCTCCCACGACCGATCCGACCGCCTCGTCGCACGAGCCGGCCCCGTCCGCCTCGACGACCGATGAGCTCACGATCCTCGTGTTCAGCGGTGAGCGTGACAAACTCCTCGCGGCATTCGTCATGGCCACCGGAGCCGTCGCGAGCGGCATGAAGGCGACGATGTTCTTCACCTTCTGGGCGACTCCGTTTCTCAAGCGTCGCAAGCCCGCCTCGAGGCGTCGGAGCCTCATCGAACGAATGTTCGGGTTCATGCTCCCGGGCGGTGCTCGTCACTCCAAGCTGTCGAAGCTCGATATGCTCGGCATCGGCCGCTGCTTGATGTCTCGTGAAATGAAACGCAAGGGAATCGCGGATCTCGACGAGATGATCGAGCTGGCCCGCGGCCTCGGCGTCCGCGTACTCGTTTGTGACATGTCGATGTCGCTGATGGGAATCGCCGCCGAAGACCTCGTCGATTACCCCGAACTCGAGGTCGTCGGCGTCGCCACGTTCCTCGACCTCGCGTCTCGATCGGGAACCACCCTCTTCATCGGCTGATTTCGAAGAAACCGCCCATGCCCACCATCGACCTCACCGGATTGAAGTGTCCGCTCCCCATCTTGCGACTCCACGAGGCGATTCAGTCGATCGCGATCGGCGAATCCCTCGAAGCCGTCGCCGACGATCCCGCTTTCTGCCCCGACATCAAAGCGTGGTGCCGGCGCACGGAGCACGAACTCGTAAACCTCACTTCCGACCGATCCGCGTGCCGAGCGGTCATTCGCAGGCATCATTGACATGGACTTCGATCGATCGAATCTGGATGCGCTTCGCGAAGCCGTCGAGGCCTGCGCGAGCCCGCAACGCGAGAGAATGAGCGCTCTGCTCGATCGAGTCGTCCGGCAACTCGAGACGGCTTCTCGCGAGGCCAAAGAGGTCCGAGATGCCCAGGCCGACGCGATCGTGCATTCCGCGCTCCTCATGACCCAACTCGAAGAATCCGATCGCGAGCGCGCGGAAGCCACGCAAGCGAAGGAGGACTTCTTCGCCAATGTCTCCCACGAACTGCGGACCCCGCTCCACGGGATCCTGAGCTACGCGGCATTCGGTATCCGAGACATCTCGAAGGGTGAGAGCGAGAAGCTCCCCTACTTCTTCCAGCGAATCGTCGACTTGGGCGACGCGCTGCATACGCTCGTCAACGACCTGCTCGATCTCTCGATGATCCGTTCGGGCTCGCTGCCGCTTCGCAACGCAGAGGCGCGACTGAGCGACTTGGCCACCGACGTGGCGGCCGAGCTCGCGGGAATGGCACAACGTCATGAGGTCCGATTCGCGATCGAGACGAACCCGACCGACGTCGTGACGATCGCAGACCCGAATCGCTACAAGCAACTCGTCCGCAACCTCGTGAGCAACGCGATCCGTTACTCCCCGAGCGGTGGAATCGTGACGATTCGCCTGACCTGTGACGAAGAGTGGGCCCGCACGGAGGTTCTCGACGAGGGGCCCGGCATTCCGGACGGGATGTTCGAGGCGATCTTCGACCGCTTCACGCAAGCCGGATGCGAAGAGCGACGCGGCAGCGCGGGCTTGGGACTCGCGATCTGCGCCGAAATCGTGAAAGCGCACGGCGGCAGGATCCGCGCCGAAAACCGACCCGGATCGGGAGCCCTCTTCACGGCCGAACTACCGAACTCGAAGGAATCGCAGCCCCTGCTGGGATGACCGCGTCGGGGTCGCTCGCGTCGAGACAGACGCGCCGCTTGCGAGGGTGTCACTCGGGTGGGTCCGCCCGGCAGCAGCCCACATTCTCGGTCTCATGAACGTAGCTTCCGACGGTGAGAATCCCGCGAGAGCGGAGTCGACGCGCCACAGAAACTGCTACACCAACGCGCCCTAGCAACTACCAGGTCGCTGTCAGTCTTTTTCTGATCGGGGCGACCTCCATTGCAACCGATCCTCACGATGGGCAATGGTGCTCGAGAGATCGGATGAGATGCCGGGCGTGCTATCTCACGAAGAGTTCGAGAGTCTTCCGACACGCTACGCGGTCGCGCTTGCGGCGCGCACAGCGGAGCGCTTGCTCCCTCTCGTGCCCGCCGAGTGGACTCACTCCCGTCCCGAACAAATCGAGTCCGTCTCCCATGCCGTTCGCACGGCGAACGCATTCATCGATCAAGGGAGCGCGATCGGAGACTTCCGTGAAACGTGGATCGGCGTGGCCTACGCGTTCGATTCATGTCGGGACGCCCCCGAACGGGCTCAGTTGGCCGTTCGCGCAGCACACGATGCCATCGCCGCAGCCCATCACCTCTACACCTCGGCGCTCGGCTCGTGTCAATGCGATGAAACACTCTCGCAGCATCGTCTCCGGGCCATGGAAGCCGCCTTCAGTGCACTGCAGGCTTCGACGGGTGCATGCAGCGCAACGGGCACTCGAATCCGCGCCGACTTCGAGGCTCTCGCGGCCGTCGTCGACGATGAGCCGCGGCTCACGTCCGATCTGTTCGGTCCGATGTGGCCGGACGGCCCCCCCGACGACTGGCCCGCCTGACATCGTCGAACGTCACGTTCGCAATGCGATGCGACGCGACGTGACACTCGCCGATCACGCTTCGGACTTCGCCCCTTCGGCAGGATCGTGAGCGCGGACGATCGGCAGGACGATCTCGAACGTCGCTCCCCTACCCGGTTCACTCCGAACGTCGATCGTGCCGCCGTGCGCTTGGGCGATCTGTCGGCAGATGTCGAGGCCGAGCCCGGTTCCACTCTTGGGCTTGGTGGTGAAGAACGGCTCGAAGATCTCCTCGATCGCCTCGGTCGGGATGCCGGGGCCGTTGTCCGTCACGCGAAGAGCCAACTGCTCGCCGCCGTCGAGAAGCTCGGTCTCGACGCGGATCGTGCCGGCCTCCGTCTCCGCGCCGACGAGGGCCTGCGCGGCGTTCTTCACGAGGTTGATGACGACCTGCTGGATCTTCTCGCTGTGCATCGGGATTCGCAGCATCGGATCGACGTCGATCTCGATCTCGCACCGACTCACGTCGGGGTCGTAACGCAGCAGCGAGCACGCGGCTTCGACGATCGGCGCGAGGTGCTCTTCCGCGAACTCGAGGTCGACGTTGCCGTCCTTCGAGAGGTCACGAATCTCGCGCACCATGCCGTGCACCATCACGAGCGAGTTGCGCACGATCTCGATGTGCTTCGTCAGGAACTCGTCGTCGGCGTAGCGCTCGAGCACGACGTTGACGAGCGGGATCGTGCTGAGCTGGTTGCCGATCTCGTGCGTGAGCCCCGAAACGAGCTGTCCCACCGTGGCCATCTTCTCCTTGCGCACGAGGTCGCTCGTGAGCGCTTCGTTGCGACGGCGCAAGTCGTAGATCTCGTGCGCGCTCAGGATCGTCTGAAGCAGATCCTTCTTCTCCCACGGCTTGTACACGAACTTGTAGACGTTCCCGAGGTTGATCGCGTCGATGATCGCCTCGACGTCCGTGTAGGCCGTGAGCACCATGCGGATCGTGTCGGGCCACTTCTCGGCGACGACCGCGAGCAGCTCCGATCCCGTCATGCCGGGCATGCGCTGATCGGTCACGATCACGGGGATCGGCTCTTCGGCTTCTTCGAGGAGTCGGATCGCCGCCGCGGCGGAATTCGCCGTGAAGGCTTCGAGGTCGTTCCGAAACGCGAGGCGCAGGATCGTCAGGTTCTGCGACTCGTCGTCGACGAACAGAACACGGGGCTTCTTGCGCTTGACCATGGGGGAGGATCTCCTCAGGGATTCGTCTCTTCGTCGATCTCGCTGTTCTTCGCGATGACCGACTGGAGTTCGTCATGAGCATCCGACGTGGGGATGCGAACCGTGAACGTGCTTCCCTCCCCGACGCGGCTCGAAACGTCGAAGGAACCACCGTGCTGCTCCACGATGCCGTAGCTGATCGCGAGCCCGAGTCCGGTTCCCGCGCCGACGTCCTTGGTCGTGAAGAAGGGTTCGAACACCCGCTCGAGATGCTCGGGCGCGATGCCGCAGCCCGTGTCTTCGACTTCGATGCGCACGGCGTTCTCTTCGCATCGCGTGCGAATCGTGATGCGGCCGGGCCCGTCGATGGCGTGCGCGGCATTGGCGAGCAGATTCAGGAGTACTTGGTTGAGCGGAGCCGGCCGGAATTCGAACGGCTCGACCTCGTCGAAGTCGCGCACGATCTCGATGTCGTCCGAGAGCTCGGACTTCATGAGCGCGAGCGTCTTCTCGATGCCCTCGTGGATGTCGGCGCGCTTGAGCTCGGCCTCGTCGTGTCGGCTGAACGTCTTGAGGTCGTTCACGATCGTCGACGCGCGACGCGCGCCGTCCGAAATCACCTCGATGAGTTCGTCGATCGAATCGACGACGATGTCGTAGCCGATCTCGTCCTTGTAGGATTCGATCTCGACGCGATCCGCTTCGGTGATCGACTCCACGTCGTCGAAGCGCACGATGAGATTCTTGAGATCGTCGATCGTCTCGCGCAGGGGCCCGACACCGTTCGAGATGTAGTTGAGCGGATTGTTGATCTCGTGCGTCACCCCGGCAACGAGCTGGCCGAGCGACGCCATCTTCTCGGTTTGTACGAGCTGCGCCTGCGTGTCGCGGAGCTTGCCGAGCGTGTCCTCGAGGTGGGAGTTCGTCTCGCGCAACTTGGCCGTTCGATCGCGGACCTTCTGTTCGAGGTTGCGGTTGAGGTCTTCGATCGTGTCGATCGAACCGCGGATCTCGAAGGCCATCTCGTTGAGGTTGCCCGCAAGAGCGGCGATCTCGTCCTTGGCGCCGATCTCGATCCGGTGATCGAGGTTGCCGGCCGCGTAGAGCTGCGCTCCACGGGCGACGAGTTCGATCGGTCGCGTGACGCGACGGGCCAAGAGCATCGACACGACGACCCCGACGCTCAACGCGCCGATCCAGATCAGCACCAGGCGCATGCGCATCGCGGCGATCTCGTCGTAGATCGTGTCGAGCGAGAAGCCGAGCCTCACGATGCCGATACGGCTCGCGACACCGGCCTCGTCGACGTAGGAGATCGGACACTCGACGTCGAGGGCGTGGTCCACCCCGAAGAAGTCCGCCTTCTCCTGCATCCGGATCGAGTTCGAGTAGCCGGCCTTCGGATCGGGAAGTCCCGGGCCGCCCTCGAGCGTCCCGATCTCGCCGTCGATTGCCGTTCGCAGATTCGTTCCCTGCAAACGCCCTTCGTCGTCGAAGATCCAGACGAACAGGACGTCTTCGGTATCGGCGATCTGCCCGGCATCCTGATCGAGCTCGATCATGTTGTACGCGAGCAGCGAGTTCGTGCTCGACGCAGCGACGTTGCGCGCGATCGCCGAAACGCGCTTGCGAGCCTGCTCCTTGAGCACACGGCTCTGCTGCGCGACGACGAGGGCCGCGATCAGGGTCATGATGACGATCACGAACCCCGAGAAACAGAGGATGAACTTCGTACGAAGACGCATGAGTTTCCGAGTGAGGAAGTCGAGCGAAGGAGTGTCACGAGGTCGACGGACCCTGGGTCCGGGAGTCCGTCATTATCGGCCGGGCCGTAGCCGACTGGAGGCGAAAATATCCGTCCGGTCGCCCGGGCGGTTCTCGAGCCGTCGAGCCCGATGATGCAGGCGCCGCCGTCGTGGCCGGCACCTCATGAAGGGTCCGGGTCAGGGCCGCGCGATTCCGCAACCCAGGACGACGGTCCAGGCGATCGTCCGGACCCAGTTCGTCCGGATCAGGCGTTCGATCGTCGGTAGGTCCTTGCCCCGCTTCTGGAGCGCGCCGTGACAGGGGACCGAGAGCGTGAAAGTGGCGATCCACGCGACGAGGCACGCCCCGAGCGCGATGCCATCGATCGGCCGGAATTCGCGGATCGTGAGATACACGAGCAGCCCGAACTGCGCGAACATGAGCGGTACGACGAACACGGTGATCCGCCCCGTGTAGCTCTCGTGCCACGCCCGAAACCCGCGGGGTTCGGCGTGACGGAAGCTCGGGTAGATCACGAGCTGCACGATTCCGATGAGAACGGCCATCGCGAGATTGACGGCATCGAGCGCGGCTTCGAGCGAGGTCATGCGCGACCGCCTTCGAGCGAAAGGCGCGCCATCACGGCTCAGGGGCCGTCGGTATCGACGTCGTTGCCGACGTCGGAGGCGGGCTTCGTGTCCCACCAGGCGTGGAGCGTTCGCACCGCCGCGGCCCGCGCGGCGGCCTCGGCGTGAGGATCGAAGGCCAGCTTCGCCTTGGGAAAGAGCTCGCGGAGTCGATTGAAGGCGAACTCTCGTAGTCGAACGTTGTCGACCTCGAGCAGCGGCAGCAGCACCTCGCCGCGGATCTCGCGGCTGTACGACTCGAGCTTGGCGACGTTCGCCTGGAAGGACTCGGGATCGCGCTCTTTCGACTCGCTCGCGAAGTAGTAGTACAGATGGAGCACCGTCTCGGACGCATCCCCATCGGAATCGGTCGATACGTCGCCGCCGCCTCCTCCCGCGCCTTCCTCCTTGCCGCCCTCTTTCGTCTTCGGGGGCGGTTCGGCTCCGTTGCTTCCCGCCGGGGCTCCCTCGTCCGCTCGCGGGGCGGCCGCAACGAGCTTCTCGTTGAGACGAGCCGCAGACGCATCGAGTGCCGACGCGAGCTCCGGCGCGAGATCGGCCGGGCGGCCCGAGAAGTTCACGAGCCTTCGGGCTTCGTCGGAAAGGCTCGCGCGCACCTTCGGATCGGAATCTCGGTCGAGTGCCGCGAGGTAGATCTCGAGCGTGGCCGACACCGTCTGCCAATACTCGGCGGTTGCGGGATCCAGGGCGTCCAATGAGCCCCGCAGGTCGCGGGCGGCCTTGGCCGCGTCGGTTCGGGCCGCGACTCGGGCCGCGCCGATACGCGCCGCCGCCGCGTCGGCCGGCGAAAGTCGATCGACGATCCGCACGAGCTCCACGAACGTCTTCCCGGCATCCGCTTCCCGGCCGGCTCCGAAGTACGCTCGGCCGAGTGCGAGCGCGGCACGCACGCGGTTCGCGTCTTCGGGAGGCGCATCGCCCATTTCCGCGATCGCCTTCTCGAGCGTCGAAGCGGCGAACGTGGCAAGCGCGGGGCTTCCCGACTCGGCTCGGCTCATCGCGGCGATCCTCGCGCCGGAGTCGACGCGAGTTCGCGGGTGCACCGCATACGTGGCTTCGAGCGCGGCCTGCGCCGCGCGCACCACGTCGAGCGACTCGTCACGCAGCGCGCGTTCGAGCGCCGGCACGGCCTCCGCCGCACCGAGCTTGCCGAGTGCACCCACGATCGTCTTGCGATTGTCGGCGGATGTCTCTTTCGCGAGCTGCTCGGAGAGCGCCGTCGACGAGCGCGGCAAGCCGATCCGACCGAGATTGAAGGCGCAGACCTTGCGGATCGCCGGGTCGGCGTCCGTGAGCGCGGTTTCGAGCGGCTCGGCCGCGGCGGCTTCGCGGAACCGTCCCAACGAGTCGCCGGCCTGCCACCGCACCTCACTCTGCTCTTCGAGGTCGAGCAACACCTCGCGCAGCGGTGCGATCGCGGCGCGGTCTTGCGTTTCGCCCGCGGCGATGGCCGCAAAGCGCCGATTCGTCCACACCGGATCCTCTTCGAGCACGCGCGCGATCAGCACGATGCGCGACGACGACTCGCCCTTGCGACCGAGAGCCTGAACGATCGCCTCACGAAGCTTCGGACGACTCCAGTCCGCCTCGATGAGCCGTTCGAGCAACGCCGACAGCGCGTCGATCGCCTCGTCTCCGCCGATCCAACCCGCAGCGTCGACCGCGGCCATCTGCACCTTCGGAAACTCGGATTCGATGCGAGCCACGACGTCGTCTCGCACGCGCGCACGCCGCTCGGCCCAGTCGGGAGCGTCGGCCCGCTTGCTCGCGATCTTGCCGAGCGAACGGATCACGCTCACGCAAACATGCGGAGAGGGATCCGCCAATGCGGTTCGCAGAACGTCGGCATCCTCGGGGATGATCTTGTCTTTGGGGAACTCGCCGATGCGGTCCGCAGCTTCGGCGCGAATCCGCGGATCGGTCGCCTCGCGCAGCAATCGTACGAGCTCGGCGCGATAGTTCGAAACGTCGTCGCGCGCGACGCGCGCCAACTCGTCGAGGTACTTGCGCGTCAACTCGACGAAGCGCGTATCGCCGGCCTCGACGCGACGCCGCAGGGTTTCGTTGATGCGCATCGAAGCGCGTACGCGGTCGAGCGTACCGTCGGCGCCGCGCAGCAGCGTCTCGGCGGCCCACGCCTTCCACGCCTCCCAGTCGCTGCCGAAGCGTTCGCCCGAAATGCTCTCGAGCACGACGACGAGCTCGGCTTCGAGGCGCGGGCTCGGACGCGCGTCGGCACTCCCGAACTCGATCAATCGGTCGAGCGCTTCGACCGATCGCAGGTCGCGCAACATGCCGAGCACCTGCACGCGGATCTCGAGTTCGCGCGAGTCGCGGAAGATGTCGAGCAGTTTGCGCTCGGCCTCGACGACCCCGCGCATGCCGAGAATGGTTTCCCTCGCGGCGTCGCGGACCGACGCGTGGCCACCGTTCGAGCGGCGCAACAGTTCGAGTACCTCGGGAAGGAACCGCGCGGCCTTGCGCACGCGGATCGCGGTCAAGAGCGAAACGATCGCGGCATCACGCTCGGTGCCGAGCGGCTCGGCCAGCATCTTGTGGATGATCGGATCGCCCGCGCCGCCCTCGTAGGTCACGAGCAGCGCCGCCGCCACGGTCCGTTCGTCGCTGTCGGGATGCTGGATCCCGCGCTCCAGGTCGTCGAGCGTCGGTTGGACATCCGCGTCGGTCTGAGCGGGAGCGAGAGGGGCCGCCGATGCGGTGCTCGTGGCGAGCGCCATGCTGACGATCACGGCCATCGAAATCAAAGCGGGCAGGGCAATTGCCAAGAACGTCGGCCGGTGCGAGCTTCCTCGGGCCGAAGCCGAATCGTGGCTGGGGAAGAGTTTCGATCGCGTGGGGCCGGAGTCCGAGATCGGGGAAGGTTCGATCCGAGATCTCGGTGGTGTCGTCATGGGTCCCCTGACTTGGGTCGAGGTGGCGCTCCTCGGCGGGCGGCAAGGGTCGCGGCGTGCGACGATGCCGCGAGCAGGGCCGACACTGTCATTATAGTCCTGTCGTCGCGAGACCGTCAACGCGGGTCACTTTCCGCTCGTTCGAGCTCGGTCACGATGTCGTTCACGATCGCGTCGATGTCGCGCCCCGCCGTCGGTACGACGGCCGACGCCGCGTCGCGGTAGCGGCGGGCTCGGATCGCGAGCGTGGCGCCGACCTCGTCGGCCGGCGACAGCCCGGTGAGGCTCGGCCGCATCCCCGCGGTGGCGGGATCGGCTTCGATGCGGCGTGCGAGCGTTTCGGCATCCGCTTCGAGATAAACCACGACACCTCCGCGTCTCATGTCGGCAACATTGTCGATTCGAAGAATCACGCCGCCCCCCGTCGCGATCACGAGCGGCCGCTCGTCGCGCAGCACCTCGACGAGGACGTCGCGCTCCCACTCACGGAACTGCGGCTCGCCGAACTGCTCGAACAGCTCGCGGACCGGCAGGCCGCGGGCCCCGACGACGCGCGCGTCGCAGTCGACGAACTCGCGATCGAGCCGGTCGGCCAGCGCGCGGCCGACGGTGGTCTTGCCGGCGCCCCGCATGCCGATCAGAATCACGTGTCGCGCGTGCGCAGCCGTCACGGTGACTCGCCTCCCGGCGAAGCGAGGTTCGCGGACTCTTCGAGGAACCACGAGGTGCGATCGCGTCCCGTCCAGATACGAGATTGAGCTGCCGCTTGATAGCCGAACATCTCGATCCCGTGAACCGTCGCGATCCCGGATTCGAGACACTCCGCGAGGAATCGAGTCCGGTGGGGGACATAGATCGTATCGAACAACCAGGCGACGCCTCTTGAGCGTCGAACGTCGTACGGAGTGCTTTCTTTCGACGTGACCGAACCGATCGGCGTCGCGTTGCAAACGACCGCCGCGTCGACGTCGTGTCGCGCGTCCCACGGGGCCCATTCGAGACCGAACGCGTCGGCCACGGAGCGCCCCTTGCGCTCATCGCGGCTCGCGACGACGCCGCGCAGTCCGAGGCGCGCGGCGGCCCACGCGACCGATCGCGCGACGCCTCCCGCGCCGAGCACCAACACGCGCGGCCGCGACGCGCCGATTCGCGAGCGCAGTACGTCGACGACGGCCGGCCCGTCGGTGTTCGTCGCGTGCCACACACCGTCGCGGCGCACGAGCGTGTTGACCGCCCCGATCTCGCGCGCCACGTCGTCGATCGCACCACCGCCCGACGCGACGACGTCCCGCACGGTCTCCTTGTGGGGGATCGTCACCGAGAGTCCCTCGACGCCGAGCGCCCCCGGCGCGGCGAGAAGCGGACGCGGATCCTCGACGTCGAACGCCACGTACACGGCGTCGTCCCCCGCGGCCGCGAACGCGCGGTTGTGCAGCGCGGGGCTCAGCGAGTAGCCGATGCCGTGCCCGAGGATCCCGTAGATGCGCGAGCTCGGCGTCATGCGCGGCAGGTGGAAGCGATCGCGCAGCTCGTCGAGCGGGATCTGGCCGGGCGCGCTCTCGCGCCCCTCCTCGATCGAGCCGAACGTGAGCCAGCCGCCCGAGCGCGGCGCGAGCAGCCGCGACACGCGCCCGAGGTCGCCCATGCACAGCGCGATCATCGGGCGATCGCCGCGCGCGGGCAGATCGAGCACGCGTCGGTTGTCTTCGAACTCCCGCGCGAACGTCACGAGCTTCGTGACGCCGGCGCCCGTCGCCGCGAGACGCTCGCGGATCGCCTCGAGCTCGGGCGCGGGCGGCGTCCCGTCGAAGTCGTGCCACGACGCGATCACGCGGTCTCGCGGGACGTCGCCGGACAGCGCGTCGATGGCGTCGAGCTCGACGTCGACGTAGTCCGCGCCGAGCGCGAGCGCGCGCTCGAGCCACGCGATACGGTCGGCCTCCGGGCCCGCGAAGCCGCCCTGATCCCGCGGCCCGCGGTTCGTCACGATCACGCGCGGGCGCGGCGCGCGCAGCAGCGCCTCGAGGGCGGCCGCGTCGGGCGGCGGATCCAGAGCATCGAGCCGGACCTCGAAGATGTCGGCGCGCTCGGCGAAGCGGGAAAGGACGGCGCGCGCCGCGGCGACCGACGGCTCGCGAACGACGGCGCACAGCATCAGGCCGTTCCCCCGCTGCCCGAGGATCCGCGATCGTCGAGGAGCCCGCGGATACGACCGGCCGTGGCGGCATCGATCGATCCGCGCGCGAGCGCGAGCTCGGCGGCCGCGCGCGCGAGCGACCGGTACACCGCGATCCGCGTCGGATCCGCATCGGCGTCGAGCGCGTCTACGTGTGCGCGGATGACGGCAAGGTCGCCGCGTTCGACGGGCCCCGTCAGCGCGCCGCGGATCCCGCGGCGTTCGACGTTGCGCACGGTGCCGGCGACGAGCGGGACGATCGCCGCTTCGGCGGCCGATTCGTCGACGCCCGCGCTCCGCATCATCGCGCGACTGACGTCGAGCATCGCCACGAGGCCGTTCGACGCGAGCGCCGCGGCCGCGTGGTAGAGCGCCTTCGATTCGGCGTCGACCTCGGCGGCGATTCCGCCGAACGCCTCGATCCGACGCACGAGCTCGGGCCGCGCCGCGGCATCGCCCTCGAAGAAACAATGCGTGCCCGCGAACGCGTCGGCCGCCGATGCCGGATCGGCGAAGCTCGCGAGCGGGTGCAAGCTCGCGACGCGCGCCCCGCGATCGCGAAGCGCCGCGAGAATCGCGCTCGAACGCGCGCCACTCGCGTGCAAGACGAGCGTATCGGACAACGGCGGGACGTCCCCTGCATCGACGCGCGCGGCGAGATCAGCGATCGCGGCGTCGAGCTCGTCGTCCCCGGTCGTGATCCAGACGACGTCGACCGGTCGCGTCCACGCGATGCGATCGTGCGGCTCCCCCGCGCCGATCGCCAAGACGGCGCGGCGTGCCGACTCGATCGACCGACCGACGACGTAGGTCACCGCATCACCCGCTCGATGCGACAAAATGCCGATCCCGGTCCCGAGACGCCCGGGCCCGATGATCGCGATGCGCGGCGCGATCTCGCTCATGACATCGCCCCTCGCTTCGTTGCGTCGCTTCGAACGCGCGTGTCCGGATCAGAAGTCGTAAGCGTCGTCGAAATCCGGGTCATCGTGCAGCTCGATCGGAACGTAGCCCGGTTCGGCCGCTCGCACGCGCTCGCGCTCGAACTCCTCGAGCACACGCCCTTGGAACGCTTCGCGACATCCCGAGTTGATCGGATGCGCGATGTCGGCATGGAGCTTCGTGCGGCCGTGCAGGTCGGTCGACGCACGCTCCTCGCGCAGACGCGTCCCGCAGTGATTGCAGAATCGGGCGCGGAGATGGTTCTTCGTGTGGCATCGCGTGCACCGGTCTTCGAGCTTGCGGCTCGGCATCGCGACGAAGGTGCCCTTCGAACCGCGGATGATCTTGAGATCGCGGATGACGAACTCGTCTTCGATCGTGACGCTGCAGAACCCCTGCAGCTTGTCATCGCGATTCCCCGTGAGCTTGACGCGGACCTCGGTGATTCGAAGCACGGCTTTCTCCTTCGATCAGGCCAGGCCGGACCGAGCTCGAAACCGCCGCCTTCGCGCGGATCATGCTTCCCTCGTGGACACCAAGGCGTGCGCTCTTCCTCTCGAACGCAGACGGGAATCGAGCGTCGACCGGAGCTGGTTCGCCTCCTCTGCATCCGCCGCGACGAGGAACAAGCCGGACCCGCTACCGGTCACGTACACGGGTCGGTCGCTCCACTCGCCGATGTCGTCTCGGAGTCGTCGAAGAGCCGGGTGCGTTCGCAACGCAGGCTCTTCGAGTCGATTCAGGATCGCCCCCGCCAAGTGGCGATGATCCCCGCCCAGCAGCGCCTCGGGCACGATACTAAGGTGCGTGTCGGAGGGTGTCAATGCCGTATCGACGGCCGCGTAGACGCTCCCGGTCGCGCAATGGATGTCGCTCGTGACGAGCACGAAGTGCCGCTCGGGGACGTCGTGCACGGGTTCGACGCGCTCGCCGCGCCCGCGGCAGATCGCCGTGCCGCCGTAGAGGAAGAACGGAACGTCGGAACCCAGCGACGCGGCCGCGGCGCTCCAAGTGTCCGGGTCGCAGGCGCCTCCTTCGAGTCGATCGGCGGCGAGCAACACCGCCGCGGCGTCGCTCGAACCACCGCCGAGACCGGCTCCGCTCGGGATGCGTTTCTCGAGCTCGATCGCGTACCCGCCGCCGTAGCGCTCGATCGCGAGTTCGGCCGCGCGCCACGCGAGGTTCGTCGCATCGGCCGGAACGCCGGGCGCCTCGCACGCGAGTCGAATGCCCGATTCGATGCGCGTCACGCGGAGCGTGTCGCTAAGATCGACGGTGGTCATCACGGTAACGAGTTCGTGGAAACCGTCGTCGCGCTTACCGAGGATCTCGAGGAAGAGGTTCAACTTCGCGGGCGCTGCAACGCGTACGCAACCCGCCCCGTCGTCGTCGATTCTCATCGCGTTACGCCTCTCTCGCGGCTACCACAGCGTGTCCGCACCGAGCACGACGTTGTCGATGAGCCGGCTCGGACCGAGCTTTGCCGCGACCGCCGCGAGCGCGCGCGATTCGACGCGGTCGATGCGCTGCAACGTCACGGGATCCACGATTTCGCGGTACTCGACGACGATGTCGTCGATCGGCGCGAAGACCTCGTCCATGGCCGCGATCATCGGTGCCGTGTCGCGCTCGCCGGTTTCGTAGAGCGACCGCGCCGCCGACAACGCGCGATAGAGCGACGCCGCGTCGCGACGCCGCGACTCGCTGAGATACAGATTACGAGAGCTCATCGCCAGACCGTCGGGCTCGCGCATCGTCGGCACGACACGCACGTCGACGTCGAAACCCAAGTCGTCGACAAGCCGCTTCAACACGATGCATTGCTGCGCGTCCTTCTGCCCGAAGAACGCGGCGTGCGGCTGCGCGAGCAGAAACAGCTTGGTGACGACGGTCGCGACGCCACGAAAATGCCCGGGCCGAAACGCACCGCACAGCGGTTCGAACAGCCCTTCCTGCACGACGTACGTGCAGTAGCCTTCCGGGTACATGTCTTCGGGCGTCATCGTGAAGACGTAGTCGACGCCGAGCGGCTCGAGGCGCTTCGCATCGGCTTCGAAGTCGCGCGGGTAGCGCTCGAAGTCTTCGTTCGGACCGAACTGCAGCGGATTGACGAAGATCGACACCGCGGTCACGTCGCAATGCGCGACCGAGGCGCTCGCGAGCGACAAGTGTCCGTCGTGAAGCGCCCCCATCGTCGGTACGAGCCCGATCGTCGCACCCGACCTCCTCTCGGCGCGCACGGCTTCGCGCACGGATCGAACGTCTTGCAGCAGCTTCATCGCGAGGCCTCTCCTGCGGGGCGCGCGACGAGTCGTTCGTGCAACGCGGCGATCGTGAGTCCCGATTCGGGATGCACGAGATCGGGCGCGATCTCGACGAGCGGATCGAGCACGAACGCGCGCTCCGACATGCGCGGATGCGGCACGACGAGATCGCGCTCGTCGATGCGGCGATCGCCGAACAGGAGCAGATCGAGGTCGAGCGTTCGCGGGGCGTCGCGCACCCCGCGTTCGCGTCCCGCGACGCCCTCGATGCGTCGCATCACGTCGAACAGCGCGCGCGGTTCGAGTCGTGTATCGAGCGTTAGTGCAGCGTTCAGGTAATCGCCTTGCGGCGGCCCGCCGACGGGTGCCGTCTCGTGAAACGACGACACCACGACGTGCTCGACGCCATCGATCTCGCGGATCGACGCGATCGCGTCCTCGAGGTACCGGCGACGGTCCCCGAGGTTGGAACCGATCCCGATCGCCACGCGCTCGCGATCTGCGCCCATCGGATCAGAAGAGCCCTTCTTCCTCGACGCGGTCACGCTGGAGCACGCGGTCGCGGACCACGCGCAGCGGCCCCGATGCGAGATAGATCGAGAAGCCCGCGAACACGCTCTCGGAGAAGACGAACGCCGCGAGAATTCCGAAGAACACGATGCGCAGAAGATGCGTGAACGGCTTGCGTCCGCGCAGCAACAGACTCCCGACGTGCGCATAAGGAATGCGGCTGACCATGAGCAGCGAGAGGATCGGCAGCACGTACGGAAGCGCGGCCGCGATCGCCTGCGGCTGCGATCGATCGGAGTCGAAGTACACGAGCGCGCACGCCGCGATCGTCCCCGCGGCTGCCGGCGTCGGCAAGCCGAAGAACGCGTGGCCACCGCCCGATCCTTCACCGTCGAGCTCGGCCGTGAAGCGCGCGAGCCGCAAAATCGCGCAGATCGTGAACAGCATGCACAGCAGCAGCCCGAGCGGGATGTCTCCGTGCTGGAATGCCGAGAGCGTCGACGTCTGATCGATCCACGCCTTCGCGAGAATCGCGGGCGCGAAACCGAAGGTGATGACGTCGGCGAGCGAGTCGAGCTGCGCGCCGAACTCGCTCTCGTGATTCGTGAGCCGCGCGATCTTGCCGTCGAGCGTGTCGAAGAACAATCCGAGCAGGATCAACGCGGCCGCGAGGCGAAAGCCCTCGGGAGCGATCACACCGCCCCCCGCCGCCGAAGACTGCAGCAAGACGGAGATCGCGAGAAAGCCGCACGCCGCATTGGCGAGCGTCATCAGACTCTGCGCGACTCCGATTCGTTTCATCTTTTTGACCAAAAGGTCACCGCCTGTTCGCTGCGACGGGCTCGCCCGAGCCGTCGCCATCCCACTCCCCGAGTATCGTCTCACCGCCCCGGACCGTATCGCCGACCTGCACCTTCACCTCACGCACACTCGCGATCGGGAGGAACAACTCGGTGCGAGATCCGAACTTGATCATTCCGTAGGTTTCGCCGCGTGCCAGCGTGCTTCCGGGCTCGCTGCGGCAAACGATGCGCCGCGCGACCGCCCCCGTCAACTGACGCACGAGAATACGCATCCCGCCCGTGCTCCGCATTCCGAGCGCGTTCGATTCGTTGTCCTTCGTCGACTCGGCCGTGAACGCGTTGCGACACCGGCCGGGTCGGTGTTTCACGTACTCGACCGTACCCGCCACGGGTGCGCGGTTGACATGAACGTCGAACACCGACAAGAATATTCCGATGCGAAGCGCACGCCCTTCGAGATACTCGCCCTCGTCGACCTCCTCGATGTCGGCCACCTTGCCGTCGGCAGGCGACACCACGATCGCGGGATTCGAGGGTACGACCCGCACCGGGTCGCGAAAGAAACCGAGAATCGCCACGAACCCGGCGACGAAGACCCCCGCGACGACCCACGCATAAACCGACGGCGCGAGCAACCACCCGCAAATCACGGCGAGCAAGAGGCAGATCCCGCCGAACAGGACGACCTCGTTGCGGCCGTAGGGGGTAATCCGAATCACGTCTCGACCTTTCGGACGAGGGGAAGCCGGCGCCTCGAGTACGCGCAGGCACGATCAGTGGGCGTAGGCCAGTTCGTGTAGGTACTCGTACGCGCAGGCACTTCGCTGAAGACGCGAGTCGCTCGGACGCGAGCATTCACTCGAACGCGGCCACGTCCGACCTTCCCGGGGCCGTGAACCTTTCACTGGCGGGGCGCCTCGCCGTGGCGCCCGAGGCGAGCCTGTCGCCGCCCCTCCGGTCTGACGAATTGGAACATGATATGCCGACAGGGGGCCCTGTCAAGCGATTAAGGCTGCTAGCCCACGAGTCCCGACCGAACTTCGTCGCCGCCCCCTCGCGCCGCGACTCGTCGCTAGCGACCGTGCAAGCGAATGCTGCACGTCCATCGGCAAGAGCTACCCGCACGAGCGAACGTCGGCGAGTCGTGCGACGACGAAGCGACCCCGCTCCCACCGGCCTAACGTGGCTTTTCCCATGGGAATGCGGGAGCACCCGGACGCCGTCGCCGATCTCTCGAGTCGAATCGTCGAGTCGGTATGACATTTGCCGCTAGACTTCCATGATCAGAAAAGACGGGGCATCCGCTTCCGACTCTTCATCCGCTGCGAAGATCCTCGTCGTCGACGACGAGGACGGCGTTCGCGAGAACCTCTCGCGCCTGTTGACGTTCGATGGTTACCGCGTCTACACGGCGAGTACGGGCGAAGAGGCGCTTCGCGTCTCGAAGGAGGTTGCGCCCGACGTGGTCCTCTTGGACTTCACGATGCCGGGCGACAGCGGTCTCGACGTCTGTACCGAGATGCGGCGGACCGCGCCGGACGCTCCGTCGATCATCTTCGTATCAGGTGCCGGAAACTGCGATCTCCGAACGAAGGCACTGGATACCGGCGCCGTCGACTTCGTCGACAAACCCTTCGACTACCCGGAGCTACGGGCCCGCATCGATTCCGTGCTCCGCACGCGCTCCTACATCGAGCGCCTCGCGCTGCGCGCCTCGACCGATCCGCTGACGGGACTGGCCAATCGCTCCACCCTGGCGCAGCGATCGGTGGAGATGGTTCACGCGGCGCGCCGCTACGAGCGCGACCTGAGCTGCCTCTTCATCGACATCGACAACTTCAAGACGGTCAACGACGAGCTCGATCACGGCGTCGGAGACGCCGTGATTCGCGAGGTCGCCAATCGGCTTCGGATCACCTGCCGCGAATCGGACACCGTCGCGCGCTACGGAGGAGACGAATTCGTCGTGCTCGCGGTCGAGGCCTCGCACGACGACGCGCAAGCGCTGGCCGAGCGCATACGCACGAATCTCGCCGCTCCCCCGCCGCCGGGTACGGACATGCCCTCGGTGACGGTGAGCGTCGGCGTCGCGACCCTCGGGCCCGACTGGAGCGCGTCGGACCTCTTCCGCCAAGCGGACGCCGCGCTCCAAAGCGCCAAGCGGACGGGCCGCGACCGCGTCGAGGTCGCCAACGGCGATCCGAGAACGATCGAAAGCCGCAGGATCGAGTGATCGTCACCGAGCGCCCGCGAGCGATTTGACAGCCCAAGCCGCGGCGCTACATTGTGCGCTTCGATGTTGTGCGCTTCGACCCGACCGGCCGGGATCCGGGTCCGTCCGCGGTGGCGGATCGCGCCCTGGCCACGCCCCGAAACCCGCGATTGGCCGAGATCCGATGACCGAGATCACCGACATCCGCGCGCGAGAAATCCTCGATTCGCGCGGGAATCCCACTGTCGAAGCCGAAGTCTTCCTGAACAGCGGTGCGAGCGGCTCCGCGGCGGTACCTTCGGGCGCGTCGACCGGCAAGCACGAGGCGCTCGAGCTGCGCGACGGCGGCGACCGCTATCTCGGCAAGGGCGTGCTCAACGCGGTGCGCAACATCCACCAGCACCTCGCGCCCGCGCTGAACGGCGTCGACGCGACGCGCCAAGAAGACGTCGACATGCGGATGATCGAGCTCGACGGCCAGGCGAACAAGTCGCGTCTCGGCGCGAACGCCATCCTCGCGGTCTCGATGGCCACAGCACGTGCCGCCGCAAACCACTATGGGACTTCGCTCTACCGCTACCTCGGCGGCATCGGGTCGCGCCGACTTCCGGTCCCGTTCATGAACGTCATCAACGGCGGCGCACACGCCGACAACAACCTCACGATCCAAGAGTTCATGATCGTCCCGGCAGGTCTCCCGAGTTACGAAGAAGGCCTTCGCGCGGGCGCCGAGGTTTTCCATAACCTCAAGTCCATCTTGAAGAAGCGAAAGCTCAACACGGCCGTCGGCGACGAGGGCGGCTTCGCGCCCGACCTCCCGGCCGACGCCGACGCGATCGAGGTCATCCTCGAGGCCATCGAAGCCGCCGGCTACGAGGCGGGCAAGGACATCTCGCTGGCGCTCGACGTCGCGGCGACCGAGTTCTTCGACGACGACCGCTACAAGTTCTCGCAGCCCGCGGGCACGCTCGTGAGCTCCGAAGAGATGGTGCAGATCTACAAGTCGTGGGTCGAGAAATACCCGATCCTGTCGATCGAAGACGGCCTGGCCGAGGACGACTGGGTTGGATGGGTGCACATGACGCGCGAAATCGGCGACAAGACGCAGCTCGTCGGAGACGACCTCTTCGTCACCAACTCGGCGCGCCTCCAAGACGGGATCGAGCGCGGCGTCGCGAACGCTATCCTCATCAAGGTCAACCAGATCGGAACGTTGACGGAGACGCTGGAAGCGATCGAGCTCGGCCGCGCGAACGGCTACGCATCGATGATCAGCCACCGCTCGGGCGAGACCGAAGACACGTTCATCGCGGACCTCGCGGTCGCCACCGGCGCGGGCCAGATCAAGACCGGTTCGCTGTCGCGCTCGGAGCGGATCGCGAAGTACAACCGGCTCCTCCAAATCGCTGGAGAACTCGGCTCGGCGGCTCGATACGGACTGTAGCGAAACACCCCGACTCCAGACCGTCCTCTGAGGCCACGTTTTTGAGCCCGTCCTCACGCGAGCCCGAACCCCGCAAGCGCGACGAGATCGTCCGCTACCTGCTCGGATGCTCCGTGTTGCTACTCGCTGCCGCTCTGCTCGCACGGCATCATCTCGAGCCCGCCAAGCGACGCTGGCGCGACGCGCTCTTGAAGCTGCAAGAGGTCGAAGCCGAGATCGCCGGACTCGAGCGAAGCAATCGCTCGCTCGAGGCGGAAATCCAAGCCCTCGCTGAAGATCCGGTGTATCGCGAACGCCTCCTCCGTCAGCAGTTCCGCTTCACCTCCTCTCCCGAAGAGCGCATTCTCAAGCCCTACCCCTGAAAGACGATACCGCCCCGCATCGTCTACAGTGCGCCGGTCGCGAATCCCGATAGAACGATCGCGGATCGGCGACGGTCCGTTCGAGAGTTTCGTCTTGTCGAAGCGTACCGGCAAACCCTCGCGAATTCTCTCCGTACAAGAGGATTCGGCTCTCGTTGTTCGGTCCTCTAGACTTTTGCTATAAACGAACTTGCGATGACTCCTGTGAAGAAGGAAAGAGGCTTCGGCGACTCCGCGCAGCGCTTGCGGATCCCCGCTCGCGTTCTTCGCGCCTCCGTTCTTTCTCCACGTGCTTTCCGAACGCCCTCTCCGCTCTTCGTCGAACGCACCTCGAAGCTCGTCACGACACTGCGGACCACGGCGGTCCTCCTGGCGATCGCCCTCGCGACGCATCCCGCTCTCGCCCAATCACGGCCCGACGCATTGATCTACGTGCGCGACGACGACCCCGCGATCGCACGCGCGTTCGAGAAGGCGCGCGAGCATGCCGCGCAGTCCGATTGGAGCGACACGATCGACGCCTACTTGTCGATCCTCGACGCGCACGACGACCAGCTCGTGCCGTGGGGACCGCGCACGCACATGAGCGCGGCGCTCGCGGCGCATCGTGCGCTCGCCGATCTCCCACCCGACGGAAGGCGCGCGCTCGTCGCGCGTTTCGAAGAGACACTCGCGCCCGCACTCGAGCGCGCGACCCACACGCACGACACCGACGCCCTCGCGCGCATCGCCGAGACCGCTCCGGTCCCGTCGGCCGCGCGCGCTGCGCTGCGCCTCGCACGCATCCACCGCGAACGCGACGAAATCTCGCGCGCCCTCAAGTGGCTCCATCGCGTCGCCTTCTTGTTCCCGAACGGAACCGATGGCGTCGACCTCGCGACCGTGCACGCCGAGATCGCGTACTGCCGCGCACGCGCCGGACAGCAACCTTTCTACGACGCGCTCGCGATGAAGCCCGAAGAGGCCGACGACGCCGCGAAGACCGTACGCATCGGCGGTACTCCGACGACGCTCGCGGAGTTCGTGACGCGGCTCCGACCCGACACCGCCGCGGCGACCGCTCCATGGTCCGACTTCGGCGGGCGCCCGTCGCGCGATCGCACGATCGCATTCACGCCCGCGCTGCAAGAATCGCTCTCGACGTCGTCGCGCGAACTCGAGATCGCGTGGCGGTTCGGCAGCTATCGCGTCGCCGACGATGCCACCCCTACGCCCGATCCGCGACCGATCGGACCCGAGCAAGATCCGAATCCCGTGCAGCCGCTCTCGCCCGTCGAATACGGTGACAACGTCATCGGCTACGACAAACAAACCGCGTTCGCGATCTCGAACGAAACCGGCGAAACGGTGTGGTTGCGCAGCTTGCGCGACGTCGGCGCGCCGCCTTCGGGCGACGAACGCACGTACTTCTACGGCGCGGCCGGCGACGGCCGCTTCGCCCTTCTCCACGAGGCGCTCGACGATCCCGACTCGGGCTTCTTCGGGCTCGCGACGACGCATCGCCGACTCGTCGTCCTCGACGCGGCGAACGGTGAGATCCAATGGTCGCGCGGCGGCCCGCTCGACGACGCCAAGGAACTCCGCGAGCTCGAGTTCACGGGCATCCCCGTGATCACCGACGGCCGCGTGTTCGTCGGCGCGCAGCACGCGAGCGACAACGAAGGCGAAGTGAAGTCGTACGCGGTCGCGTTCGACCTCGCGACCGGAAAGCTCGCATGGACCGTGTTCCTGTGCTCTTCACCCGCGCTCGAATCGCATCGCCACGTCTTCACGGACGGGCCGACGCTGAGCGCCGCCGAGGGGCTGCTCTATTGCGGCACCGACATCGGCGTCATCTCGGCGATCGATCCCGAAGACGGCGAGCACGTGTGGTGCTTTCGCTACGAGCGCGTGCCCTACCGCACGCGTGACGACTCGCGCCTCATCTACAGCTTCTTCGAGAGCTGGAGCGACAACCCGATGATCGTCGCCGACGGTCGCATCTACGCGACGCCGGGCGATTCGCAATACCTGCACATCCTTCTGCACTTCCCCGATCGCGAGACCGGGTTCGTGCAGCTCGACCGCATCGCCAAGGCGCGCTATCGCTACCTCGTCGGGGTTCGCAATCGCGTGGTGTACCTCGCGGGGCGCGACGAATCGAATCGGTACCACGTCGTGAGCGCGTTCCATCCCGAGGGCGGCGAGCGCTCGAACCTGTGGCAGTTCCCGGTGCCGAACCCGGACCCGGATCGCGAAGGACCGACCGTCGACCGTCCCGCGGGTCGCGCCGCACTTGCCGGCGGTCGCGTGTTACTACCGACCTTGAAGGGTCTCTACGTACTCGACGCCGACGACGGCGCGCTCGTCGCTCACGTCCCGAACCCCGACCCGATGCGCGCGCGCTTCGGGAATCTGTTCGGCTCGGGATCACGAATGCATACCGCGTACGGCCGGCAAATCAACTGCTTCCGTTCCACGGACGGATGAACCAGCGCGGCGCGGCCCCCACGGCGGCGCGGCGCCCACGACTCCGATGACGAGGTGAGACAGCCATGACGGACCAAGGGAACAACCCGACGCTGGGCGCCGACGATCTGCAAGCGGTCGAGCGACTCACGAAGGCCGCGCAAGACATCCGGGCCGAGCTGAAGAAGGGCATCGTCGGCCAGGAAGACGTCATCGACCAGCTCCTGATCTCGATCTTCGCGCGCGGGCACTGCCTGCTGGTCGGCGTCCCCGGCCTCGCGAAGACGCTCATGGTGCGGTACCTCGCGCGCACGTTGTCGCTCTCGAACAATCGTATCCAGTTCACGCCTGACCTCATGCCCTCGGACATCACGGGGACCGAGGTCATCCAAGAAGACAAGTCGACCGGCGAGCGAACGTTCAAGTTTCTCAAGGGGCCGATCTTCGCGAACATCATCCTCGCCGACGAAATCAACCGTACGCCGCCGAAGACGCAGGCCGCGCTGCTCGAGGCCATGCAGGAGCACCAGGTGACCGCGGGCGGGAAGAAGTATCCGCTCGAGCCGCCGTTCTTCGTGCTCGCGACACAAAACCCGATCGAGCAGGAAGGCACGTATCCGCTGCCCGAAGCGCAACTCGACCGGTTCATGCTCAACATCGTCGTCGACTACCCGAGCGAGGAAGAAGAGCTCGAGGTCATGCGCATGACGACCGCCGAGTACACGCCCGAGCTGCAAGCCGTGCTCGAGCGCGACGATCTCATCAAGCTGCAAGAGCTCGTGCGCAAGGTGCCGGTCGCCGACGCGATCGTGCAGTACGCGATGAAGCTCGTCCGCGCAACCCGCGTGAAGACCGACGACGCGCTTCCGTTCGTCGACGAGTGGGTCGCCTGGGGCGCCGGACCGCGAGCGTGTCAGTATCTGATCCTCGGCGCCAAGGCGCGCGCGATCCTCACCGGCCGCACCTACGTGAGCGCCGACGAC
>JAUIME010000009.1 GCA_030433195.1 bacterium | reverse complement strand
TCTTCGCGGCTTCTTCCGCGGCGGCTTTCTGCTCGGCGCTGGGCTCGGCCGGCTTGCCGGCGGTCGGCGTTTCGCCCGCCGCGACCCACGACGGCGTCTCGTTCGCGCCGGCGGCCTTGGCTGCGGGCGGTTGCGCGGTCGCGGACGTGGGCGTTGCCGGTTGCAGCGTGGCGCTCGATACGGGCTGCGCCGTCATCGTCGCTGTGGCTACCGGGCTCGCGTGTCCGGTGATCGTGAGGACTCCCGTCGCGCTGCCTGTCGTGGCCGAGGGCGTCAGCGTGATCGTCTGCGTCGTCGGCTGCCCGGGCTGTTGTACGGGCTGCGCGGGCTGGATGATCACGGCGCGACTCTGCGCGACGGCGTTGGCCGACGTCACGGTGCACAGGGCCATGGCGAACGCCCACACGGAGAGCCGTGCACGGCGCAGCGAGCTTCGGAACGACGCCGCACGCACGCCGCGTGCAGGCTCGACAGGATGGGTAGTCATGGCAGACCTCTCACTCGTTCGACGTGTCATCGATCGAGAACCTTCCGGACATTGAGGGAGACCGGGACCGGAATTCGCCATCTCGAGATGGCGGAAGCGACCCGCCGCGGCGCACGCGACATCGGCTCGGCGGGGTGGGAGGAACGGAACCGCCCGTCACGCGGTTCGCAGCGTGACGGGCGGAGGTCGATCATCGAATCAGGATCCCACGCCGTCGGGCGGGGGACCGGCGCTGGCACCACGAGCATCCTTCGGCTTCGGACTGTTTTTCGAGCCGCGACCGCGGCTCTTACCGGATCCACAGCCAATTCACTGGCTGGGCAGCGGCAATCCTTGCAGTTCGCCGAGGTCCATGCGCGCGAGGCGAATCGCGGACTCGAGGTCTTCGCGATGTTTCGCCGCGGCTTCGGTCGCGCCGGCGGACTCGCTCGACTCGGCGAGCAAGCGGTAGATCTGGCGCGACGATTCGATCTCGGGTCGCCAGCGTTCTTCCGACTCGCCTTCGAGGCGCATGAGCCAGGTCATGTAGTACTGCGAGTTCGCGAGCGCCGAGCGCGCATCGGCGAGCAGTGCGGGCTCGACGTCGTCGGCCTCTTGCAACTCGTCGACGAGTTGAAGCAGATCGCGATGCGCGACCGGGAGCTTCTTCACGAACATCTGCGCCTTGGCGCGCTCGAGTCGGATCCGACGCTCGGCGTCGGGGTGGTCCGACGGAAGAAGCGCGAGCGCTTCGTCGTAGTGTTTCTCGGCGTCGAGCCACTGCTCGTCCGCGGCGGCGCGATCGGCCTTCGCGAGCAGGGCTGCGACTTCGTCGAGTGTCTCGCGATCTTGCCCGGGGCCGAAGTGGTACGCACCGACTCCAACCGGCAACACGAGCCAAATGACGAGGAGCAGGTTTCGCATGGGCATCTCCTGTCCTTCTGTCTTGTCCTCACCGCGACACGTCCGTGGCGCGATCTTTCACGAATATCGAATTATACCGGCCCTGGGACGCGATTTCGCGGGGTTTCTTCGCGACGATGTCCTCGCGCCGTCTGCCGGGTGCTCGCGCCGGGAGCTCCTGCCCCTCGGATCGGCACGCCCGGCGTCCATCGTGAGCCGAAGTAGTGGAGCAGCAACGGGAGCAGGGCGAGCACCGACGCGCCGAGCGCGATCGCCAACAGCGCGTACTCGCGCTTCGTGAGGCGCTCGAGAGCGTCGTCTTCTGTCGCCTCGGTGATCTGTTTCAGGAGGCTCGAACTCAAGTGTTTCTCGTTGCCGTTGTGGTACTTGCCGCCGAGACGGATGGCGATCTGGCGCAGCGTCGAGACGTCTTGGCGCGAAGCCCGGCCGTTGAGGACCGTGCCCTTCGCGGGGTCGCCGACTCCGACGACGAGCACGTTGGCCACGGATGCCGGCATCGTCGGCATCCCCGTGGCGGGCACGGTGTCCCCGTCGCTGACGAGGATCAGCGTCGTGCTGCGCGGCTCCCAGGGCCACGCGGTCTTGGCCGCGAGCTCGAGCCCCGAGAGGAGGTCGGTCTTCCCGCTGTTGAAAGCGAAGTGCATGGGCAAGTCGCTCAAGATGTTACGAACGACCGCAATGTCCGTTGCGTCGACGACGACGGGCCGCGCGTCGCTGTAGACGGCGATGACGCTCAGGCGATACTCGTCGATCGCGACGCGCGCGAAAAACGACTCCAAGATGTCCGCGGCGCGTTGCGAGCGGCTCTGGTCGCCCTCGGGGCCGGCGTCCTCGAGACGCATGCTCGGCGAGACGTCGAGCACGAGGACGACGTGACGATAGGCATCGCCTTCCTTCGCGGTGGCCCCTTCGTGGACCTTCGGATCGAGGTCGTAGAGCGTCGCGAGACCCCAGGTGAGCGCGCCGATCGCCGCGATGCGCAGGAACGGCGCCGCGTGCGCCCACCACGACGGGCGGCCCTTCGGCCCGAACACGAGCCGAGCGACGCGCGCGCATCGGCGAGCGTGCAGCATCTCGGCGGCCGTCGCGATCACGACGGCGATAGCGAGCAGAATCTCGGCTACCACGGCGTGTACCTCAGGCCGAACAGACACAGAAGAGCCGCGCCGAGCACCGACAACGCGGCGATGCAATACGGCGCGTAGTGATCCATCGATTCACCGACCGTTCTCTCGAGCCGCGTCCCTTGCATGTCGTCGATGCGCCGGAACACGTGCGCGAGCGCGTCGGGGTCACCGGGCTGGAACGCTTCGCCGTCGGTCAGCGTCGTGATGTTGACGATCTCGCCGGGAACCTCCCCGCCGCCGATGTGCACACCGTAGACGATGATCCCGTCTTCGCGCAGTTGTTTGGCGATCTCGAGGTCGCGCCCGCCACTGAGGTCGAAACTCTGACCGTCGGAGATCAGGAGGATCATGCGATCGCCTTCTTCGCGATCGGTGAGCACCTTGCGGCATGCGACCAGCGCGGCGCCGATGCTCGTGCCTCCGAACCAACGCGGCAGGCGACCAGGCTTCATGAACGGAGGCGACAGCCGGATCGCCGACTTGTCGGTCGTGAGCGGGACCCAGTGCAGCACCTCGTTGCCGAAAAACGTGAGCCCGAAGGCGTCCCCGTCGCGGAAGTCGAGGAATTCGTCGATGGCCGCCATCGCGGCGTCGTAGCGCGTGCCCTCACCGAACTGGGCGATCATGCTACCCGACACGTCGACGCAGAACTCGATGTTGGTGAGGACGCGCTTCGCGGTGGGCATGCCGACCTGAAGCGGGCCCGCGAGGATCACGATCACGACCGCCAGCACGAGCGCAGGCAGCGACTCGGCGATGTCGAGCGCGATGCGCCAGCCGCGACCCGACGACGTGGCGTCGCCGTGATCGAACGGCAGCACCGCGCGCCGCGAACGCCGACGCCAGACCCACGCGAGCAGGAACGCGGGGATCAGCAGTGCGAACAAGACCAGTGGATGCTGGAAGCTCATGTCGCCTTGGACTCGAGAGCGTTCTCGGGGACGTCTTGATAGGGCGCGAGCAGCCTTGCGACATCGACGTCGGGGTCGCCGCCGGGGCGGTGCAGCCAGCGTTCGAGCGCGCGCAGGAGCGCGCCCGCTTCTTCGTGTGCGTGCAAGCGTGCGATCGCTTCGGACGCGGGCATGGTTTCGATCCCGAGTCGTTTGCGCCAATAGGCGATGAGTGCGCGCTCGAGCTCGGCGGTGCGGCCTTCCGGGAGGTCGCCCGCGATCGCGCGTTCGACGAGCGGACGCAGCCGATCCGCGAGGGTTCGCGGCTGCACGGTCATCGTGACCACGTCGGACCGCGGGCGGCGCACGATGAGGATCGTGAGGAATCCGAGAGACCAGAGCACGGCGAGCACCGTGAGGAGCGTCTCGTATCCGCCCAAGTTCGGTGTCTCCACGGACTCGAGCGGGTTCGGCTCGATCTGCCCGGGCGGCAGAACGCTCGTCACTTCCACTTCGATCGGCGGCAGGTCTTCGGTCGGCGAACCGTCCTTGCGTTGCAGCCATCCGGTGAGATCGTAGGTGCCGGGTTCGAGGCCGTAGTAGACGAGGTCGTAGCGCCAATCGGTGCCGTGCGGGAACGACCCCGCGATGCGCAGCACGATCGGGCTCGTTTCGTCGATCGGTTTCGCCTCGAGCTCGCTGCCGGGCAGCTTGACCTGCTCGATCCTGCCCGAGACCCCCACGGTCGTGCTGGGGGTTTCCGCCAGAGAGGCGGCGCTTGCCGTACGGTACGAGAGCGCCATCGCGACGCCGACGACGATCCACACCGTCACGAGGGATGCGCGTGGGAGCGTCGCCATTCGCGGGGCTCGATCGTGGGTCGTCGCTACCACTAGCGGGATCCCTTTCCGAGGATGTCGCGCGCCTGGAAGAACTGGCGGATCTTGACGGCGCAAGGTTGTCCCGTTTCGAGGCGCAGATGGTCGATTCCCGCGCGCTTGAACGTCTCTTCGACGCTCTCGGGGTCGATCCAGCGCTTGCGTCCGTGGGTCACGAACGCGCGTCCGGTTTCGGCTTCGCGCGCGCGCAGGAAGCCCGATCCGCGAAGCGACACTTCGGCCGGGTCGCAGAGCTGGATCACGACGACGTCGTGGCGGTGCGCGAGCTGCTTGATCGCGGGGATCCCCGCGGGATCGTGCAGATCGCTGAGCACGATGACGAGCGCGCGCTCCTTCAGCGACGGCCCGAGCTCGGCGATGCGACGGCCGAGCGTCGTGCGCTCGTCGTAGCGGAACGTGCGCAGCTCGTGCAGCCACTGCAGCACTTGATGCTTCGAGAGGCTCGGCTGGATGCGCAGGCCGCGTTCGCCGACACCCAGCACGCCCACCGGGCTCACGCGTTCGAGGCACGCGAGCGCGAGTCCGCCCGCGATGTGGATCGCGAGCGCGTACTTGCTGTGTCCCGGCGCGAGCGAGCTGATCGTCATCGACGCCGAGGTGTCGATGAGCAGGTAGCCGGGCAATCGCTTCGGCGCTTCGTATTCCTTCACGAAGAGTCGGCCGGTGCGGGCCGTCACGCGCCAGTCGATGGTCTTGATCGGGTCGCCCGGCACGTACGCGCGCGATTGGACGTACTCGACGCCCGCGCCGAGGAACGGCGAACGGTCGGTCCCGAAGCTCAAGCTGTCGGCGAGTCGCTTCACCGCGAGCACGAACTGCCGCGCGTCGAGCGTGTCCGCCGTTTCGAGGAATCCTTCCACCGAACGTCCTCAGTCACGAGTCGTAACGAATCCGTTGCCGTGCGCCGCGTCAGACGAGACGCGCCTTCTTTGCGGCGGTGCCGATTTCCCGCAGCATCTCTTCGAGGACGCCGGGGCCCGTGCGGCCGTCCGCGAGCGCTTCGTAGTTCAAGCGAATGCGGTGCAGGATGACGTCTTCGGCGAGCGCGAAGAGGTCTTCGGGCACGACGTAGTCGCGTCCGTGGATGAGCGCTCGCGCGCGCGCCGACTTCAGAAGCGCGATTCCCGCGCGCGGACTCGCGCCGAGCTCGAGCGCCGGATGCTCGCGCGTCTGCGCGACGAGCGCGATCACGTGATCGAGGAACGTCTCGCTCACATGCACGCCGTGGACGGCTTCCATGGCCGAAACGAGCTGATCGGTCGACCCGACGGGCTCATCGGTGATCATGTCGAACTCGGTGCGCGCGATGGCGCCGCGGTCTTCGCGTCGGACGCCGAGCTTCATGTTGCGCCGCAGGACTTCCTTCTCTTCGTCGGGCTTCGGATAGTCGAGGCGGTGGCACAGCATGAAGCGGTCGAGCTGCGCTTCGGGAAGGTCGAACGTTCCGGCCTGCTCGACGGGGTTCTGCGTCGCGATGACGAGGAACGGCGTCGGCAGCTTGAACGTCTCCTTGCCGATGGTGACCTTGCGCTCTTGCATGGCTTCGAGCAGCGCGCCCTGAACCTTCGGGGCGGCGCGGTTGATCTCGTCGGCGAGCAGCAGGTTCGTGAAGATCGGCCCCTTGTCGATGCGGAACCGGTTCGTGCTCTGATCGAGGACTTCCGAGCCGAGGATGTCGGACGGCAGCAAGTCGATCGTGAACTGCACGCGCGCGAACTCGAGGTCGATCGCGTGCGAGAGCGTCGATGCGAGCAGCGTCTTCGCGATGCCGGGAACGCCTTGGAGCAGCACGTGACCGCCCGTGAACAGCGCGATCAGCAACCGTTCGACGACGACGTCTTGGCCTACGACGATCTGCCCCACGCGCGCACGCACGTCGGCGATGAACTGCAGCGTCTCTTCGGGTACCGCGCCGTCCGTCGACGCGAAATCGGCCAGGCGCGCGTCGTCGCGCGCGGCGTCGTGGTTGGTCGAGCCACTCGACATCGTCATCCCCCAAGATTCATCTTCGTGCCAGGTTGCGGTGCAGCAGGCCCCGGCGTGAGACGGCGCGAACCGCGTCGTATTCCCGCGGTCGCGATCTCCTCGGTTCTCGTGATCTCCTCGCATCGAGCGACGGAGCGCGTCGCGACGACGGCGAGAGACGCCCGAATGCGGGTCCCGATTCGAGCAGGTCCAGCCAGTCTAGGCCACCGACATGCAAACGGCAAGAGTCGAGGGCGGCACACGTTGCGCGTCCTCGTTGACACGCTCGAACGGCCCGCCTATCATCGCGACCCGACGCGCGGCGGCGTTTCGTGAGATGCCGCGCGACCCACCGGGGATGTCCGAGAGGCGGGGCGGGCGATACGAGCATGTTGACGGTATATCGGGGAAATCGACTCGAACGATTAGCGGATCGCCTCGCCGAGGTCGTCCGCGAACCCGCCCGAAGCGACGAGGGGGCCGTCGCGGCGTTGGCGCCCGAGGTCGTATCGGTGCACAACCGCGGCATGGCGCGCTGGTTGTCGATGCATCTCTCGGAACGCCTGGGCGTCTGTGCGAACTTCACGTTTCCCCTTCCGGCTTCGTTCCTGTGGCAGACGTTCCGGCGCGTGCTCGACGGCGTTCCCGACGCGTCTCCGTTCGATCCGGAGGTGTTGACGTGGCGCATCGCCAAGCGTGTCGGATCGCTTCCGAAGTCGAAGGCGTTCGCGGACCTGCGGGGCTATCTCGAAGGGGGCGAAGGCGATCGTCGCTACGAGCTGTCCTATCGGATCGCGGATGCGTTCGATCGTTATCTCGTGTATCGGCCCGATTGGATCGAGCGCTGGGAGGACGGTAAGGACACGCACTGGCAGGCGAGGCTGTGGCGCGATCTCGTAGCGTCGGAGTCGGCGCCGCACCGCGTGCGGCTGCAGAAGACGTTCGTGGAGCGCGTGACCGCCGCGGCCGAGCGCGAGCCGGGCGGTGCGCCGCCGTTCGGGTTGCCCGCGCGCGTGAGTCTGTTCGGGGTCGCGGCGCTGCCGCCCGTGTACTTGCATCTCGTCGCGACGCTGGCACGCGTGGTCGACGTGCACCTGTTCTTGCTCGATCCGTGTCGCGAGTACTGGGGCGACATCATCTCGGACCGCGCGATCGCGCGTCGCGGCGGGGACGCCGAAGCGCAGTACCTCGAGAGCGGCAACCCGTTGCTGTCGTCGATGGGCGGGCTCGGTCGCGACTTCCTCGACGAAGTCACCGAATGCGGGCCCGGCGCCGACGAGGAGTGGTTCGAGGATCCCGCGGCAGCGCACGACGACGGATTGTCGCACGATCCCGATGCCGTCGCGAGCGACGCCTCGATGCTCGCCGTCGTGCAGTCCGACATCTTGAACCTGCGCCGCCGCGGCGACGGCGACGACGAAGCGCCGCGCGCCACGATCGCGCGCGACGACGACTCGATCGCGATCCACAGTTGCCACGGTCCGATGCGCGAAGTCGAGGTGCTGTACGACACGCTGCTCGATCGGTTTCGCGAGGATCCGACGCTGCGGCCGTCCGACATCGTCGTCATGACGCCCGACATCGAAACGTACGCGCCGTACATCGAAGCCGTGTTCGGGACCGTCCGCGACGATGCGCGTCGCATCCCGTTCTCGATCGCGGACCGCAGCCCCGGTACCGAGAGCCCGCTCGTCGACATCCTGCTCGAGCTGCTCGAGCTGCCGGGGAGTCGATTCGACGCGACGCGCGTGCTGGCGTTGCTCGAGGCGGCGGCCGTGCGGCGGCGTTTCGCGATCGCCGAAGACGATCTCGAGGCGATCCAGCGTTGGATGCGCGAAACGGGAATCCGTTGGGGGATCGACGAGTCGAGCCGCGACGCGCTCGAGCTTCCGTCGACACGCGATCACACGTGGCGCGAGGGACTCGATCGGATGCTGCTCGGCTATGCGCTGCCGAGTCGGTCGTTCGACATGTTCCACGACATCCTGCCGTACGACGAGATCGAAGGCGGCGATTCGGCCGTGCTCGGGCGGTTCCTGACGTTCGCGACGGCTCTGTTCGATCTCGACACCGACCTGCGACGCGAGCGCAAACCGGAGGCGTGGGCCACGACGCTCGCGTCCATGCTCGATACGTTTCTCGCACCCGAAGGGGACGAGGAGTACGAGATTCGCCGGATTCGCGAGTCCGTCGCCGACTTCGCCGACGCCACGCGCCGCGCCGATTTCGACGAAGCGATCGGGCGCGATGCCGTGCTCGCGCATCTTCGCCGCGTGCTCGGGACGCCCGATCCCGCGGCGGGATTCCTCGGCGGCGGCGTCACGTTCTGCGCGATGGTGCCGATGCGCAGCATCCCGTTCGCGATGGTGTGCTTGCTCGGCCTCGACGACGCGCGCTATCCGCGTGCGCGCAAGCCGATCGGATTCGACCTCATGGCGCGCGACTTCCGACGCGGCGACCGCAGCGGCCGCGACGACGACCGCTACTTGTTCCTCGAAGCGATCCTCTCGGCGCGCGAGCGGCTGTGGATCAGCTACGTCGGCCAGAACATCCGCGACAACAACGCGATTCCTCCGTCGGTGCTCGTCGCGGAGCTGCTCGACGTGCTCGATCGTGGGTTCGAAGTCGAGGGCGCCGCGAGTGATGCGACCGTTCGCTCGTTCGTGACGACGCGCCATCCGCTGCAGGCGTTCAGTCCGCGCTACTTCACGGGTGCCGACGAGCGACTGTTCTCGTACTCGCGCGAGCAGTGCGAAGCGTCGCGACTCGCGGGGCACGGCGAGAAGGCCGCCATCGAGTTCCTCGACGAGCGCCTGCCGCCGCCCGAGGACGAGTGGCGTACGATTTCGATCGATTCGCTCGTGCGTTTCTTCGAGAATCCCGTGCGGTTTCTCGTGCAGCGCCGGCTCGGTCTGTATCTCGGGCGCGCCGATGCGTTCGTCGCGAGCCGTGAGCCGTTCGAGCTCGACCGCTTCGAGGGAGAGGATCTGCGCGAGAAGCTCGTCGAGTTGCGCGGGGAAGTCGAGCCGGAGTCGCTGCTCGAAGCCGTGCGCGCGAGTGGCGTCTTGCCGCAGGGGCGCGTCGGAGAAACGCTCTACGCGCGTGTCGTCGATGCGGCCGAGCGGTTCGGCACGCAGCTCGATGCGGCGCTCGCGGGAACGGACGCGGAGACGGCGCCGCGCGTCGCACCGATCGACGTCGACCTCGTCTTCCCCGACGTGATGCGCGCGGGCGTGAGCTTCGGCGATCTGCGACTCGTGGGGCGCCTCGACGGCTTGCGCACGAACGGTCGCGTCGAGTTCCGCGCCGGGTCGCCGCAGGGCCGTGATCACTCGCGCGTGTGGATCGAGCATCTCGTCCTCAACGCCGCGGCACCGGCCGACGTCGAACCCGTCACGCGCTTCATCCATGCCGACGGCGAGCGGCGGCTCGACCCCGTGCCCGACGCGATGGCGCACTTGCGCAGCCTCGTGACGCTGTTCCAGGAAGGGCTGTGCCGACCGTTGCCGTTCTTCGCGCGAACGTCGTACGCCTACGCGCGAAAGATCCGGCGCGGAAGCGAGCACGAAGCCGAAGACGTCGCGTGGCGCAGGTTCCATACGGGATACGCCGAGAGCTCGAACCCGTACATCGCTCTCGTGCTGCGCGATCGCGATCCGCTCGACGCGGAGTTTCGCGCGATCGCCGAGGAGGTCTACGCGCCGATGTTCGAGCACTCGGTCGAGCGAAGCGCGGGCGACGTCGCCGAAGCGGGCGCCCTCGCCGCGAGCCGCGCGGACGATTCGGAGGATGCCTCGTGAGCGCGCCCGTCATCGAACGACTCGATCCCCTCGCGGCGCCGCTCGAAGGCACGACCCTCATCGAAGCGAGCGCGGGCACCGGCAAGACGTATACGATCACGGGTCTGTACCTGCGGCTCGTGCTCGAGACCGATTGCCGGGTCGACCAGATCCTCGTCGTGACGTACACGATCGCGGCGACCGAGGAACTGCGCGATCGGGTGCGGCGACGGCTCGTCGAGGCCGATGCGGCGTTTCGCGCCGGCTGCAGCGACGACGCGTTCCTCGACGCGCTCGTGAAACGATCGCCCGATCCCAACGAGGCGAGGCAGCGACTCGACACGGCGCTGCGCGGTTTCGACGAGGCCGCGATCTTCACGATTCACGGCTTCTGCCAGCGCGTGCTCGGCGACAGCGCGTTCGAGAGCGGCATGCCGTTCGAGACCGAGATCGTGGCCGATCCGCGCGAGACGCTGCAAGAGATCGTCGACGACTTCTGGCGACGCGAGCTTTACGATGCCTCGGCGGAGTTCGTCGCGTACGTGCTCGACGCGGGGCACACGCCGGAGACGCTCGCGAACTTCCTCATGCCGTACCTCGGCAAGCCCGACCTCGAGATCCTCGGCGCCGACGCGGGGGCCGATTCGTCCGCGGCCGAAGCGACCTTCACGCGTGCCTACGCGACGGTCCGCGAGGCGTGGCCGCTATGCCGCAGCGAGGTCACCGATCTTCTGCTCGAGGATCCGGGGCTCAATCGATCGAAGTATCGCAAGACGTCGATCGAGGGATGGATCGAGAAGCTCGACGCGATGCTCGAATCGTCGGAGGCGAGCGTCGGCCGGATCGAGCGCTTCGAGAAGTTCGAGAAGTTCACGACGAGCGCGCTCGAGAACGGTGTCAAGAAAGGCAAGCACGCGCCCGAGCATCCGTTCTTCGAGATGTGCGAGATCCTCGCGATGGCGCACGGGTCGCTCGCGACGCAGTACCACGCGCGCCTCGTCGACCTGCAGACGCGCCTGTTCCGATACGCGAGTGACGAGCTCGCGGTGCGCAATCGCGAGAACCGCGTGCAGTCGTTCGACGACCTGCTCGTGAACCTGCTGCGCGCGCTTCGTGCGCCGCGCGGCGAGCAGCTCGCGGCGGCCGTCCGCGACACGTATCACGCCGCGCTCATCGACGAGTTCCAAGACACCGACCCCGTGCAGTACGAGATCTTCCATCGCATCTACGCGCCGGATCCCGCGAGCCGAGTGTTCTTCGTAGGAGATCCGAAGCAGGCGATCTACAGCTTCCGCGGCGCCGACATCTTCGCGTACCTGCGCGCGCGCGTCGACGCGGTGCGCAAGTACACGCTCGACGTCAACTGGCGCTCGACGCCGCGGCTCATCGACGGCGTCAACGCGATCTTCGCGCGTGCCGACAACCCGTTTCTGTTCGAAGGCATTCCGTACGTGCCGGCCGAGCCGGCCGACCGCGAAGCCGTGCATCTCGAGGAGGACGGCGAGGTCGCCGCGCCGCTTCGCATTTGGCGGATGCCGGCGAACGAAGAGGGCAAGGCGCAAGACGTCGGGTCGGCCGAAGAGATCGCCGCGCGCGCGACCGCGGCCGAGATCGCGCGGCTCTTGAACCTCGCGGCCGACGGCCGTGCGCAACTCGGCGAGCGCGCGCTCGCGGGCGGCGACATCGCGGTGCTCGTACGAACGCACGGCCAAGGTCGAACCGTGCGCGATGCGTTGATCCGCCTCGGTGTACCGAGCGTGCAGCACTCGCAAGACGACGTCTTCATGACGCGCGAGGCCGAAGAGCTCGAGCGCGTGCTCATGGCGGTGGTCGAGCCGGGTCGCGAGCTGCTCGTGCGGGCGGCCCTCGCGACGGATCTCGTCGGCCTGTCGGGCAGCGAGCTGCACGCCCTCGCCGAAGACGAACGCGCGTGGGTGTCGTGGATCGAGCGCTTCCACGAGCTGCACGCGGCATGGCGCGATCAAGGCTTCATTCGAATGTTCCGCGGCCTCATGAGCGAGCTCGGCATCGCGACGCGGCTGCTCGAGTTTCGCGACGGCGAGCGGCGCCTCACGAACGTGTTGCATCTGGCGGAGCTGCTGCAGACGAGCTCGAGTCGCCGTGGTGCGAGCATGGACGGGACGCTGCAGTGGCTCGCGGATCGCCGCGACGTGAACCGGCTCCTCGCCGAAGACGACGACCGGCTGCTGCGTCTCGAGAGCGACGAGAATCTCGTCAAGATCGTCACGATGCACCGGAGCAAGGGGCTCGAGTATCCCGTCGTGTTCTGCCCGTTCTTGTGGCACGGGACGATTCGCGTGAAATCGAGGAACGACTTCCTGTTTCATCGCGACGACGACCTCGTCGCGGATTTCGGATCGGACGATCAAGACACCCATCGCGAGTTGGCCGTGTTCGAGGAGCAAGCCGAGAACGTTCGGTTGCTCTACGTCGCGCTCACGCGGGCGAAGTCGCGGGCGTACTTCGTCTGGGGTTCGATTCGCGAGTCGATGCGATCGGCGCCCGCGGCATTGCTGCATCCAACGCGCAAGCTCGGGGGTGGGCCGCTCCCCGAAGAGCAGATCGTCGAGGACTTGCGCGCCGTCGAGGCCGCGAGTGACGGTGCGGTACGCGTCGAGACGATCTCGTTCGCGCCGGGCGATCGCTATCGGCCGACGGGTGAGGACACACCCCGGTTCGAGCCGCGTGCGTTCGATGGACGGATTCCCGCGGCGTGGCGCACGAGCAGCTTTTCGTCGATCGCGGGCGGTCACGTGGCCGAGCGTGTCGATCGCGCCGGGCCGGCCGACGACGAGGTCGAGGTCGCCGATCCGTCCATCGCGACAGGCGGTCCGACGATCTTCACGTTCCCGCGCGGGAAGCGAGCCGGAACCTGCTTGCACGCGATCTTGGAGCGCATCGACTTCCAGGGCGGCGACGACGAGGTGGGCCGGCACGTCGAACGTGCGCTCGCCGAGCACGGTTTCGACGCATCGTGGAAGCCCGTGCTGGCCGAGCGTGTGCGCGCTGTTCTTGCCGCGCCACTGCCGTTGCCGGATGCTCCCACTTCCCGACTCGCCGACGTGTCGCGTGCGCAGCGAGTCTGCGAGCTCGAGTTCTGGTATCCGCTGCGTCGGATGGAGCCGCAGGGGCTTGCCGAACGACTCTCGGAACATGGCTATGCCGAGCGTGACTCGTGGCGCGCCGCGATCGAGCGCCTCGGCTTCTCGCCGACGCAGGGCGTGATGAAGGGATTCATCGACCTCGTGTTCGAAGTGGACGGACGCTACTGGATCGCCGACTACAAGTCGAACTGGCTCGGCCCCGAGCCGTCCGCGTACGGAGCCGACGCGGTCCGCGACGCGATGGGGCGCGCGTCGTACTTCGTCCAGTACCTCGTGTACTCGGTCGCGCTGCATCGGTATTTGCAGCTGCGCATTCCCGACTACGACTACGACCGACACTTCGGGGGCGCGCTGTATCTGTTCGTTCGCGGCGTCGGATTCGGAGTCGACGGCGACGCGATCTTCTTCGATCGACCGCCGCGCGCGGCCGTCGAGGCGTTGGACGCATTCGTCGCCGACGAGGCACGGTCGACGATCGGCGAGGAGGACGTGCGATGAACGAGATGCTCGAAGCACTGCGGGCATCGGGTGAGCTCGCCGACATCGACGTACACTTCGCGCAGCTCGCGACACGTCTCGCGGATTCGGACGCGCTCGAGCTTTGGCTCGGCGCCGGGCTCGCGAGCCGCGCGACCGCGTCGGGGCATGTGTGCGTCGACTTGGCGGAACTCGCGGGGACGGGGCTTCCGCCCGAGCGGAGTCTCGTCACGGTGCCGAGCGCCGAGAAGCTGCGCGCGGTCCTCGGTTCGAGCGCCGTCGTCACGTCGCCTGAGCGCGCGCGCGAGGGCGAGCGCCGCCCGCTCGTACTCGACGATCGCGACCGCCTGTACTTGTACCGGTACTGGCATTATCAGTCGACGCTCGCGGAGAGCTTGCTCGCACTCGTGCGTGACGATACCGGCTCGTTCGATGCGGGATCGCTGCGCGAGCGCCTCGACGCGCTGTTTCCGCGCGACGAACCAGCCGATGCGACCGACGATGCGATGGACGGCCAGAAGGTCGCCGCCGCGGTGGCCGCGATGCGCCGATTGTGCATCGTCTCGGGTGGCCCCGGCACCGGCAAGACGACGACCGTGACGAAGATCCTCGCGCTGCTCGTCGGTGCGTCGCCCGAACGTCCGCCGCGCATCGCGCTCGCGGCGCCGACGGGGAAGGCGGCCGCGCGCATGGTCGCGGCGATCCGCGAGGCGAAGGCGCGTCTCGGACTCGACGACGGGATCGCCGCAGCGATTCCCGACGACGCGAAGACGCTGCACCGACTGCTCGGCTACCGCCACGGCTCGGTGCGATTCCGACACCATCGCGACGCGCCGCTTCCGCTCGACGTGGTCGTCGTCGACGAGGCGTCGATGGTCGACCTCGCGATGATGGCGAAGCTCGTCGACGCGCTTCCGCCGCACGCGCGACTCATCCTCATCGGGGATCGCGACCAGCTCGCGTCGGTCGAGGCGGGTGCCGTGCTGGGCGATCTCTGTGCGAAGCCGACGGGATTCTCACGAGCGATGGCGAGTCGTTTGGCCGAGGTGACGGGCGAATCGGTTCCGGCATTCGATGCCGGTCAGGGCGCGGGCGACGCTGCCGAGCCTCCCGCGATCGCCGATTCGATCGTGCTGCTCACGCGCTCCTACCGCTTCAGCAGCGACAGCGGCATCGGAGCGGCCGCGCTCGCTGTCAACGCGGGCGACGCCGAGCGCGCGATCGACGTCCTCGACGGAGACGCCGCCGCCGACGTGACGCGAAGCGACCTCGACGCGCTCGACGCGGTCATGCAGCAGGCGGTCGTCGAAGCGTGGGACGGACTCGCCTCGGAGAACGATCCGGCGCGCGCGTTCGAAGCGTTCGATCGACTGCGCGTTCTGTGCGCGCGTCGAACGGGGCCGTTCGGCGTCGCCGCGATGAACGGCCTCGTCGAGTCGATTCTCTCGGATCGAGGCCGCATCGATCGACGCAACCCGTGGTATCGCGGTCGGCCCGTTCTCGTCACCGAGAACGACTACGGCCTGCGCCTGTTCAACGGCGACATCGGAATTGTCATGCCGGATCCCGACAGCGGTGGTGTGAGCCGCGTCGTTTTCCCAGCCGACGACCAGGGCTTCCGCAAGCTCGCTCCTGCCCGACTTCCCGCGCACGAGACCGCATTCGCGATGACCGTGCACAAGAGCCAGGGTTCGGAGTTCGATCACGTCGTGTTCGTGCTTCCGGACGAGCCGAGTCCGCTGCTGACGCGCGAGCTCGTCTATACCGGGTTGACTCGAGCGCGGTCGCGGGTGAGCATGCTCGCGGATCCGCCGATCTTGCGTGCCGCGATCGAACGCGCGGTGCGGCGCTCGTCCGGCCTGCGCGATGCGTTGTGGGGTGCGACCGGCGATCCCGACGACACCGCGAACGTGTCGCCGGGTTCCGGCTCGGCCGAGTCGCCAGAACGCGAGCGTCCGCGTGCTTCCGATGCTTCGAAGTCGCGCGCGTCCGTTTCGAAGAGTAAACCTTCGGGAGACGAAGGACAGCTCACGTTGTTCTGATCCCGGATGCGGAATCGCATCCGCGGGTTCGGCACTTCGATTTCGATTCAGTCGTTCGGTGGGAGGGCTTCATCATGTCCGATCTGTCGTGTGACCGAGAGGATCCGCTGTACGCAATGCTGCGTGATGGCAAGATCGAGGACTTCAATCGCGCCAAAGGCGAGACCTGCGACCTGCGCGCATGCAGTTTCCGCGCGTCCGACCTCCGAGGCATGAACGCCGACGGAGTCGACTTCGGCGACGCCTACTTCCGCGGCACGGACCTACGCGGCGTCGATCTGCGCAAGGCCAACGTGGAAGGCGCGAGCTTCATCCACGCGCGGGTGTCGGGGGCGTATTTCCCGCCCGCGCTCTCGGCCACCGAGTTGCGGATGTCGCTCGACCACGGCACACGCGTGCGGTACGACGCTTCGCGCTGACACGCTGTGTCACGAGACGAAGGCGTCGGGATGCAACGCGAATCGTGACGCGTTCTCCGGCGGCGAGCTCGAGCGCGTCGCTCTCGATCCCGTCGCCGAACACGACGCCCCCGGCGCCCATGTCCGACGTGATCTCGATCGTGTCGGTCGCAGCGAGCCGTCCGAAGTCGAGGGTCGTACGGGTCGCGATCGACGGGAACGGCTCGCGCACGAACCAAACGAGCCCGTGATCGTCGGGCCGCGGCAACGGAGTGTCGATGCGCCGCTGCTCGGCGATCGATCGCGCCCATCCGGTCGCGCCCGTACCCGAAGCGCAGAGGAACCCCGAGGACGAGTGCGCCTCTTCGATCGTGTCGACGCGTATGCGGTATCGAGCCGATTGATGCGAACGGTGGCCGACGAAGATCTCGTTCAGCGCTCGCAACGCCGCGCCGTCTCCTCGCTCGGCTTCGACCATCGTTCGTGACTCGATCGATACGTCGCTCCCGTGATCGCGCCGAATCACGCGTTCGAGGGTCTCCGCGCAGGCTTCGGGGGCAAGGCGACAGAGAACCCCGTCGTACCGTTCGGGGTCGGAGTTCACGCCGAGCACGGTCTGGCCGTCGAGATACTTGGCTACGTTGGCGACGAGTCCGTCCTGCCCGACGACGACCACGACGTCATCGGGCTCGAAGGCGAAGACGGGCAAGTCGAGGCGATCGACGCATGCGCGTCGGCACTCGCTGGGGATCGCCGACTCGACGTGGCACAACGCGGCTTCGAACCGCTCGTGCCGAGCGAGTTCGTCGTCGAGCGTTCGCCCGCGCGAACGGAGGAAGAACCTCGCTTGGCCGGGAGTCGCGTGTCGCCGGACGAGCTCCTCGTAGGGAGTCGCCCGGGTCACGATGACGATGCGGGGAACGGTCGAGCTCACGAGTCACCTCCGGTCGTTCGGTTGTCGACGAGCCGGTCGATGACCGATGTCAGCGAATCGGGAGTCAGGTGCAGGTTGCCGATCGCGGGCAGACGATCCGAGAGACCTTGCAGCGTGAAGGCCCATGCGATGCCGCTCGGCAGGTCGCGCCACGCTTCGAGGCGGACGCGCTCGCCCTCGGCGTTCGCGAGCTCCTCGAGGCGGATCGACTCGGCGTGCGCTTCGCCGCGCGCGCGGCGAGCGTCGGCCGCCGCGGTGGCCCGGGTGCGGACCGACGCCGCGTCCGCCTCGGTCTCGAGGCGGCGAAGTTCGAGCGATCCCTCGGTGCGTCGCCGGCTCGCGGTCGCATCGAGGTCGGCCGTGAGCCAGTCGTTCTCGCCCTTGCGGCGAATCCACTGCTCCTGCCGGTGCTCGAGCTCGATCTTCGTGGCGAGCTCGTTCTCCTGGATCGCGCGCTCTTTCTCGACCGCGTCGGCGCGGCGCCGAAACACCGCTTCGTCGGCTTTCTGACGCAGGGATTCGCGTGCGGGGGTCGCGAGCGCGTCCTGCATCTCGCTCGTCGGTGTGACGGATTCGACGCGCACGTCGACGACGACGATGCCCATCTCGGCGACCTCCGGGTCGTCGCGCAACGCGTTCGCAATCGCCTCCCGCACGTGTCCGGCCGAGGTCATCGCTTCGGTGAGCGGCACGGTCGAGAGGTACGCGCGTGCGGGCTCTTGCGCGCGGCGTGCGAAGAAGTTGACGAGTCGTTCGAGGGGACGGTCGGTCCACGATCCCGACCTCACCGAGATCGTGAAGTTGAACCGTGTTGCCGCGCGTTCGGGATCCACGAAGCGATACCGGATGCTCACCGAGAGACTCAGATCCTGCAGGTCGACGGTTCGCTCGTGCAGCACGAACGACGCCTCGTGATCCTGCACCGGAACCTCGGCGAGCGAGCTCGTACGCGGGTCGAACCAGAAGGACAAGCCCGAGCCGCCCCGTCGCCGCTTGCCGCGACGATACTGCAGGACGTACTGGTTGGGCTCGGCTCTCAGGTGACGAAGCCAGAAGACGGGACCGCGGGTCAGTGTCGCCATGAGCGGCTCCTTTCGTGTGGCCGTGGGGCGATACGAAGAGTCAGATTTCGAAGTGGAATCCACGCCGGCGCAGCTTGTCGTACTCGCGCCGGTCGAATCGATAGAGTCGGGCCGCGCGGTGCGCGACGTCACGCTCGACCTCGTCGAGCTCGACGAGCAGCCCGGTGCCGAGCGCCTTGCGGCGGAAGTTCCGCTTGTCGAGCTCTCGACCGAGGACGATCTCGTACACGCGCTGAAGCTGCGTAAGCGTGAACTTCTTCGGCAGCAGCTCGAAGCCGATCGGCTGATAGGACACCTTGCCGCGAATCCGGTCGCGCGCGACGTCGACGATCGTCTCGTGATCGAATGCGAGCTCGGGAAGCTCGTCGTGGACGAACCACGCGACATCCCGTGCGTCCGTCGCGGCCGCGACCCGGTAGTCGAGGAGATTCACGAGGGCCACGTGCGCCACGGTGATCACGCGGTGCCGGGGATCGCGATCGACGTCCGAGAACGTGTAGAGCTGCTCGAGGTAGACACCGCGCAAGCCGGCCTCTTCGGCGAGCTCGCGCCGCGCCGCCTCCTCACAGGTTTCGTCCTCCTGGACGAAACCGCCCGGGAGGGCCCACGAGCCACGGAAGGGATTCACGTCGCGTTGGATCAGCAAGACGTGCAATCGCTCCCCGTCGAGGCCGAAAACCGCGCAGTCGGCCGTCACGGCGGGGCGGGGGTAGTCGTAGGCATGGGGTTTCGAGGTGTGCCCCGGCCCCGGCTCGTTTCGGTCCGCTCGACTCATGAGTAAGTCTCCTTTCGACACGAACGATAGTGTCGAATCGACACGAAGTCAAGCGGCGTCGCGAAATTCGTGGTGCTCTCTTCTGAGAGGAGGCGAGGGCGCCCGGTGACGGGGCCCTCAGCGCCAGCGGCGCTTGTTCTTCTCCATCCACGCCTCGAGCTCTTCGAGGGATTCGATCTTCGTCTCGCAGAGCTTGGAGAGGGCGGTGTGCATGACGCGGGCCATCTCTTTGCGGTCGCGTCGGATCATGGCCTGTTGGCGCTTTCCGGCAGCGCGGGCGCGAGCCCGGTCGCCGCCCCCGGCGGTGCCCGTGTCGACACGGACGCTGACGCCCTTCGTGTCGAGGCCGTTCAGCGCGTAAAGCTCCTTGAGCTTCGGCAGCATCTTCGGGTCGCCGAGGTCGCCGAGCGCGGCGACGGCCGCGAAGACGACGTCGTCGCTCTCGTGTGCGAAGAGCTTCACGAACTCCTGGCCCATCTTCTGATGGCCGAGCTTTCCGAGGGCGCGAATCACGAGTTCGAGCCGCTCGACGTCTTCGTCGCCGGAGTCGTACATGCGTTGGAGCTTGCGCGACACCACCCGCGCGTCACGCGACTGGTTGCCAAGCCCTTCGAGTGCCGCGTAGCGAACCTTCTTCAAATCCGACTTCGCATGCTCGAGCAGCTCTTCCGCCACGTCGGGATGGTCGAGCGACGTGATCTCCAGAATCACCTGCTCGCGATGATGCTCGAGAAGCACGGGTAGGTCGAAGTCGTCCCGGGCGAACGCGATGCGGAACGTCTCGAGGGCCGCTGTCGCCTCGGCGTCGGTGACGGGCTTCTTCTCCTCTTCGGGCTGCTCTTCGTCTTGCGGCGCGGCGGGCTTTTCGGCTTCGTCGGACTTCGGATCTTGGGCGTGCGAGGGCGCGACGAGCACGACGCTCGTTAGCAGAAGGGCAACGATCCCGAAGAGACGAATGAAATCGGTCGTCCGGCGGGTGCGGCTGTCGACTTGCGGCGCGTCGAGCGATGAGCAGGCGAGCATCGAAGGTTCTCCTTGGGCAGTTCGGAACTTCCTTCGATCGTACCCGAGCCGATGGGACAGCGTCAACGAAAGCTCCGCTCGAGGTTCGTGCCTCGACGTGAGGGTGCTCTCGTGCCCACGCTCGCGGCGAGCCCGATTGCACGATCTCAAGGTTGCCCGGAACCCGTTCTCGCCCTTGAAGCTCGGCCTTGGCCTCGAATCAGGCTGTAACGGATCTGTCCCCCTCCCGGCCTGTTTCCGGCACTACTCCCCGGAAGACGCGACCCGGTCGCGTTGCTGAAGGAGGGCGATTCACGCCCCTAGCCAGGAGGAGTGTCATGAGAATCCAGAGAGTCGTACTGGCCTTGGTCGTTTCATGGATCACGATCGCCGGGGTTGCTTCGGCGCAGACGCTCGTGTTCCGAGCGGGGTTCGACGACGCGTTCGGCGGGCCGATCCCCGATCCGAGCGAGCAGGCAAGCCCGAGTCCCGGCCTGCTGCAGTGGGTGTCGGGCGACATCGAGTTCGCGTACGACGCGACGGTCTTCAACGAGCGGTTCATCGAGACGATCGACGGACTCCCTCCCGAGATCGAGAGTGCGACGGTTCGCTTCCGGATGCGGCCCCATGCCGGAGGATCCTCCAACGATAACGTCCGGCTCTTCTTCGTCGACGAGTTCGGCGAGCGCGTCGGGCCGATCTGGTCGAACAGCATCGCCAATCTCGTGCCGAGTGCGTGGACGACCACCAACTACGGAACCAACGGGTTCGAGTTCAGCTATCCACTCGACGCGTTGCCGCTGTCGGGAGGAGGAACGATCGATCTGACGCCGGCGATGCGCGATGCCGGTTACATCGACTTCTACGTCCAAGACGATACCGGGGTCGACTTCATCGAGATCACCGTGACCGTTCCGACCGAACAGCTCGACGGATTCTGCCCGACCGTGATTGCCGGAAACGACGTCTGCGCTTCGCGCGAGGATCTCGGCGTCGCTCCGACCTCGATCTACGGCGCCTCGCAACGTACGAACGACGAGGACTGGTATCTCTTCAACGTGGCAGGTAACGGCAGTGCCGTGGACATCACGCTCGAAGCCTCGGACTCGATGGAGCTCGAGCTCTACAGCGACGATTGCACGGGCACGCTTCTCGCGACCGCGAGCGGGACGGATCTGTCGCTGTCGCGGTTCCTCACGAGCTCGGGGATGAGCCCGACGGCGTACCTCGTGCGCGTGCAGCCGTCCTCGAGCACGGCCTACAGTTGCTCGAACCTGCTCGAGTACCTGCTCCGGATCGACGTCCCCGATGTTCCGTGCAAGCTCGAGTCGGGAACGTGCGATATCGACGCTAACGATGGCTGCGACAATTCCGGGGTGATCACGGACGTGAATCCGATCGCGTGCGGCATCGCCCGCTGCGGGACGATTTACGAAGACGGGATCGGAACCGACTACGATTGGTATCGATTCAGCAACCCGTCCGACGCGAAGCTGACCACTTGGGTGCTGCAAGCCGAGTTCGATTGGGATCTGGAGATCCGCGACATCAGCTCGGGGACGTGCCCGGGGTCGACCGTGTACTCGGCCACGGGGCTGGCGGGCGGACACGCGTTCGAGCTGTGGCTCGACATCGGAACGTACGTCGCACGCGTCACCACGACGAGCATTGCGGGTGACATGGACTGCGCTCTGCAGACCGTCGGCGGCTACCGGCTCGAACTCAACGACTGCGTCGACGCGCCGACCGATCCGGCGATTCCGCTGGTTTCGATCACCGACGGACGATTCGACGACCCGGCGACGTGGGATGCCGGCGTGGCACCGAGCCCGGTGAGTCGCGTGTCGATTCGACACGACGTTCGTCTCGCCGACAGCGGCGATCCTGACGAAGTCGTGCTGCGCGAGCTCGTTGTCGAGAGCGGTGGCGTGTTGCGTCCTGTGCTCGCCAGCGATACGGGCGGCGCGGCGCTCGACATTCGTGCCGATCGCGTCGACGTGCAGTGTGGCGGCTCGGTGCTGGGTGGCGCGGGAGATAGCGGGGGCGGAGTCCCGGGCGGATCGGTCACGATTCGCGTGCCCACCGAAGCCGACGGGCCCGTCATCAATCGCGGTTCGATCCAGGGCGGCGACGGCTCACGCGGTGGTCGCGTGGCGATCCTCGCACCGACGGTCGACGTGTTGAACGAGGCCTGCGCCGATCTCTCCGACCGCGGTCGAATTCGCGGTGGATTCCCGTCGGGCGACATCGCTATCCTCGGCGACACGGTCGTCAACGACGGCGGTCGCATCGCGTGCGGTGCCGCGAACGGAGATCAGCCGGAAGGAGGTCGGTTCACGATCAAGGCCGTCGACGAGGCGATCACGCGCAACCAAAGCCCGTTCGTCGGAGAGATCCTCTCCAACTCGCTCTCGTCGGCGCCAGGCACCATTCGGATGCGCAACTACTACCAGGCGTTGAATCGTGCCGAACTCGGTGCGTCGGCGCTCATCGACTGCGGATCGTTCGACGGGCGCATCCTCTGCATCAATGCGGACATCATCGACATCCAAGGGACGGTCAAGGCGCACGTCTTCTGCGGTGACCCACCGATCCTCACGGTCTCGGGGGATGCGTTCATCGAAGCGAACGAGATCGTCTTGGCGGGCGAACAGGTGCGCGTGCGCAACCTGAACACGTCGCCGGCGATCGTCGGACACGATTCGGTTCAACTCTTCGCGACGCCAAGCGGGCAGGTCGATCTTCGCGGGCTTCCCGCGGGGCAGGACTGGATCACGAGCGGTGGCGGCATCACGATCCATGCCGACCTCGTGCGAACCGACGGCGGAGTGGTCGTCGACGACATCATGGATCCGCCCCCGGTCGAGCTGCCGGCGGCGATCTTCCGCGAGCTGTGCATCACGCCCGAGTCGACGGTGATTCCCGTCGTGGCAGGCGCGACCCTCGAGCAGCTCTTCGACGTCACGAACTGCGGAAGCGGCGACGTGCAGCTCGACGTCTCGATCACCGACACGAGCGGATGGCTCGAGCAAGAGTTTACGCTCGTGGAGCGACACCTCACGACGACTGAGAGCCTTTCGGTCGCGGCGCGACTCTTCGTGCCCGCCGGCGCCCCGAGCGGTGCCTCCAACTACGTCACGCTCGACGTGACCCCGGCGACGGATCAGGGCGACCCCCGGAGCATCACGCTCGAGCTGGTCGTCGGAGGAGAGAACGCCGCAGAATCGTGTCAGGGCATCGACGGGGAGAGCGTGCTCTCGATCAACGGCAGCACCGGGGCGACGACCGATCGCATCGTTGCCGTCGGAGAGACGGACGCCCTCGCCTTCGCCTGATCGATTCCACGCGTCCGTTCCCGCTCAACCGCAAGCCATCGAAGGATGAGCTCCCCAAGAACACGCTCGAGCAGCGGATGAGCGAGGTGCTCCCGGGGATCAGCGT
>JAUIME010000008.1 GCA_030433195.1 bacterium | reverse complement strand
GGTCGGCGGGAGCAAGCCCGGCACGGCCATGCTCGCGTACACGGCCTGCGTGAGCGAACCGCGGCGTACGTAGTGAGGAGCTCCCGTCAGGAAGTCGGTCGTCACCGCGGTATACGGCAAACGAAGGCGATCGAACTCGACGATCCCCGCGCTGGGAGCCAACAGCTGATCGAGCAGCTCGAGAAGACGTTGCGCGGGAACGAGCCCGAGCGGCAGGACGAGTTGCCCCTTCTTGTCGATGCCGATTCCGTAGCGCACGAGAAAGTCGGAATCGAACGACTTCTCGCGAAACGACTTCTCCTCACGCGGCAGATCGGGTGAAAAGACGAGATCCCAGTCCGTCTCCTTCAGAACGCGACGAATCTCCTCGACCGGCATCCCCGAGGCGTAGAGTGCACCGACGAATGCACCGAAGCTCGTGCCCGCCACCGTATCGACGGGAACGCGCATCTCCTCGAGGACCTCGAGCACACCGAGGTGCGCTCCGCCTCGTGCGCCGCCACCGCCGAGCACCAGCGCGACGCGCGGTCGGTCGCGGCTCGTCGCCGCGTCGTCGACGGTCTCCTGCGCCGCCACCGGCGAAGCAGCGCCGCCAAGCACCACAGCGAGCCAACACGCCAGGATCCCCAACCGAACGACTCTGCCGAGCGCACGGCACGACACCGGCTCGCGCGATCGTACGAGCGCACCGCAAGGGCCTACCGACGGTCCGAATCCTCTCGGGATGTTCATGCGAATCCTCCGGGTCGACGCCGCCTCGGCGCGCGCGGTAGGATATCAACCACTCGGCGCGGACCGTCACAACCCGATCGGAGTTCCTGATGCGCACCCTCGTGCTTTCCTTGTCGATCCTCGGGATCGGCCTCGCCGTGCTCACCGCAACGGCAGCCGACGCGGCGCCGGCGGAATCCACCACCAACGAACAGAGGTACGTCGAGAAGCTGCAGAAGCCGTTCGTCTCCAAAATCGAATGGCGACGGAGCCTCGACGTCGCCATGACCGAAGCGGCTCGCGACGGACGACTCGTCTTCGGGTACTTCACACGCAGCTACGCGCCCTGCCCGCCGTGCAACGCGCTCGAAGACGGACCGCTCGTGTCGGACTGGTGGGGCGAAGCCTCGTCCGAGGTCGTCCCCTATCTCAACGTCACGGCGCAATGGGACGGCGCACCGGACCAGGGGCTCATTACGAAACTCCTCGGATTCGGATTCCCGTACTGCGCTCTGATCGACTCCGATGGCGGGGTCGTATGGGAAGTGCGACCCGAATCTCGCGACGTGTGGGATCACGCGCTGGCCGGAGCGCGGCGGCTCGCGACGCTCCGCAGCGAGCTCGAGGCCGATGCATCGGACGACGCGACGCTCGCCGCGAAGCGTGCGACAGCGACGTTGCTCGACGCGATCGGAAGAGTCCAGCGTCCGTGGCCGTCGATCGAATCGCTCGATGCGGCCGCCGCGGTCGCGGGCGTTCCGGAAGACGTCCGCGCATGGTACGCCGCCGAGCGGTCGACGAAGCTCATGCAACGCGCCATCCGTGCCGACGACGGCGGTCGGTCCGCCCTGGAGCTCTACCGTGACGGCGAGCGACCCGATTCCGCCCGACAGGGCCTTCCGTTCTCGTTCTATCGCGCGGCGCTCGAAGGCGCGATCACGGAACGCGACGTCGCGGTCGGTCGCGAGCTCCTCGAGAAGTTCGCGGGCTCGATGGACCAACCGGAGTACACAGGCTGGATGCGCTCGCAGGTCGCCGGCTATCGCGAGCGACTCGACGCCATCGAGACCGACCCGTCCGGCGACGCAGGCAACTGACTCCTCGAGACACGACTGCCGAGAACCGAGCACCCACGACAGGAGCGAGCCCCACGATGCCGAGCGAACCCGACGCCGACGCGACGCCGACCGCACCCGACGCCGATCTCGAAGCCGCGATCGCCGCAGTGGCGGAGCTGCTGCGACCGGCCCGCCACGTCTTCGTCTTCACGGGCGCGGGAGTCTCCACCGGAAGCGGCATCCCCGACTACCGCGGCGAGAACGGTGTTTGGAGAACGCGGCAGCCCGTCTACTACGACGACTTCATGAGATCCGAGGACTCCCGCGTCGAGTACTGGGACTACAAGCTCGAAGGGTGGGCCGCATTCCGAGACGCCGCACCGAACGCCACCCACGACGCACTCGTGAAACTCGAAAGGGCCGGCCGCCTCGAAGGACTCGTCACGCAGAACATCGATGGCCTGCACGCCAAGGCCGGCACGTCGCGCGACCGCCTCGTCCAGATCCACGGGACGAACGGCGAGGTCGAGTGTCAATCGTGCGGCAAACGCGAGGCACCCGACCCCTGGTTCGAGCGCTTCCGCACGACGCGCGCGTGCCCGACGTGTCCCGAGTGCAACGGCTTCCTCAAACCCGCGACGATCAGCTTCGGCCAGAGCTTGCGCACGCCCGACCTCGAGCATGCCTCGCGGATCGCGCAGCGCGCCGACCTCGTCCTCGCGCTCGGCTCCACGCTGTCGGTCCACCCGGCCGCGAGCTTCCCCCTCCTGGCGGCCCGCCGCCGCGTCCCGTACGTCATCGTCAACCGCGGCCGCACGGAGCAAGACGCCGACCCGATGGTCAGCTTGCGCATCGACGGCGACGTGACGGGCATCGTCCCCGCGGCCGTCGACCGCGCGCTCGCGAACACAGTCTGACTCGAACCCACCGTGCATCTCGAGCCGCGCCGTGAATCCGCTCAGCATCAGCGAGGTTCACGGCGAACCGATGGTGAACTGCCGACATGATCCGCAAGGTCATTCATCGACACGCATTGGACGATTCGCGACGCACAACGACATGGTCTCGAGCACTGGCTCGGTCGCCCGCCCGAAGAGCGAATCGCCGCCGTCGCAATGCTGAGGCAGCCGATTGCCGGGGCGTTCGTCCGCACGGTGTACTTCGATCACGCCCGCGTCTCGCTGCTCGATCACGGAGCGACCGAGCGCGAGCGAAGCGGACCGACCGCGACGACCGCACTCGACGGGACCTTCGCACTTCCACTCGATCGCGGTGATCACGTGGAGCTCCGCGCGAGCGTATTCCGGATACGAACTTCGACCTCGAACTCTCGGGTCGCCCCCGACGCGATCGACGACAGTCGGCTGACCATCGTCCTCGAGTGATCGAGGGCGCCTGATCCACGAAGCCGCGTGTCGCGAGGCGCCTGAATCTCCCGAAATCGGAGTGGGCGCGCGGGGCTCCCGGTGGTCTATACTCGAGGACCGGCTCACGGTCTTTATCGTCCGCCACAGGCGACGTTTGCCTGACTCGACACCACTGGAGGAGAACCATGCTCAAGATCCGGAAACTCTCGACATCGCTGTTCACCGTCGCCCTGGCCTTCGCGGTCGGTCTCGCGGGAATCTCGCAAGCGGCCGTGCTCCGGGTCCCGTCCGAGTACGCGACGATCCAGGGGGCGATCGACGCGGCGGTAGCGGGCGACGTGATCGTCGTCGCACCCGGCACCTACACCGAGGCGATCGACTTCATCGGCAAGGACGTATCCGTGATCTCGGCGAAGGGTGCGTCGATGACGACCCTCGCCGGCCCCGTCGACAAGAGCCTCGTCACGTTCCGAAACGGCGAGAGTGCGGCGGCCGTGCTCGACGGCTTCACGCTGACGGGTGGGACGGGTACCCAACTCGGCCATGACCGACAGGGGGGCGCGGTGCTTTGCATGCAATCGTCGCCGACGATTCGGGACTGCCGGTTCGTCGACAACAGCGGGCCCGCACTGACGCTCGGCGGAGCCATCTGCTGCTTGTCCTCCTCGCCGATCATCGACAACTGCGAGTTCGTCACGAACGAAGCGATCGTCGATGGCGGAGCGATCCAAGGGTTCGGATCGTCGCCCACGATCGTCGGCTGCCGTTTCACGGAGAACGTACCGAATGCGATCGATCTCACGAACAGCGACCTCACTCTCGTCGATTGCACACTCGAGAACAATGCCGGGGGACTCGCGTTCGGCGCGAGCGCGTCGGGCTCGGCGCGCACCGTCCGCTTGACGGGCTGCCGTTTCAAGAGCAACGCGTACCTCGGGCTGGGCCTCTACGCTCCCGCGGCCGGGAGTACCGTCGTCATCGAAGACTCCCTCATCGAAGGGAACGGCTACGGTGGATTCACGATCAGCGGCCACGACGTCTTGTTCGAGCGCAACGTGATCGCGCGCAACGGGTCGATCTTCAACGGCCCGGTCAACCGGATCCCCGAAGGTACGGTCCGCTTCGTTGGGAATGTCTTCGGATGGAACGACGGCGACACGGCCACGCTGGACATCTTCTCGAACGCCACGGTGAGCTTCTTGAACGACACGATCGCAGCAAACGAGGCGCCGACGCAGCTCCTGATCCAGGACGGCGCCACGGTCGACATCGTCAACTCGATCGTCTGGAACCGCACGGGATCGGTTGCCCAAGGGGGCTCGCCTCTCTTCCGCAACTGCCTGCTCAGCGAAGCCGTCTCTGGAGGCGAGAACAACATCGTCGGCGATCCGCTCTTCGTCGATCTCGACGCCGACTTGCATCTCCGCATGGAATCGCCCGCCGTCGACGCCGCGTCGATCGAGGCCGGGTTGCTGGCCGTCGACATCGAAGGCGATCCGCGCATCGTCGCCGGACGCCCCGCTGGCGACGCGATCCCCGACATCGGCGCCGACGAGCTACGCCCCGAACTCGCCTCCCGCTACGGCACCGTCGATGCCGCGACGACCGACGCGATCGCCGACGTACTCCGCGCCAACGGCAGCGCCGGCGACCGCGCCACGCGGGAAGTTCGCCTCGCTGCCGGCGAATCGATCCGGATCGACATGCTCGCGCCTCCGGCCGGTCCGGCGACCGCCCCCTTCGCGCTCTATGCGTGGACCGGTGAGTCGACCCCGGGCACGATCGTCGAACAGCCCTTCGGGCTCGGCTGGACTGCCTTCGCCACGCCGCTCCAGGGCGGGAAGCCCGACGCGACCTGGAACAACCTCGGCCGCTTCGGCAACCTCGGAGCGCCAACTCTACCGTCCACGCCGGCGCCGTCCGTCGTCGTGAACCTCGGCGGCGGACTGCCGCTCGGCACGACCGTCACGCTGCAGGGCTACATCGCCGACGACGGATCGGCCGTCACGCGCGGACCCGCGAGCGTCACGAACGCGATCGTGCTGCGCGTCGAACCGTGAGCGGCGCCCCGGTGTGAGCAAGCATGCGCCGCGCACCCTGCGAATCGATGAACGAATCACGAACCCGACGCGGCGGCGTGACGAACGCCGTCGCGTCGATGCGCTCGTGAGCCTCTTCGCCCCTCGCTCGTCGGGCTACTTCGTGAGCTTCTCGACGACGGCGCGCGGTCCGAAGATGACGATCTCGGCGCCCTCGCGTAGCGGCGCATCGGGAGCGGGGACCACGTAGCGCGGCGGGGGCGGTGCCGCAGCGTCTTCGACGGCTTCGTTGCCCGAGGGCTCGGGTGCGGCGGGCTCCTCGACGAAGGCGACGATCGTGACCTCGTGGTCCGGGTCGAGCGTGACGTCGCTGAAGGTCCGGCCGACCCATTTCTTCGGCACCGTGGTCTGCACCATGAAGACTTCGCTGCGTTGATCGCCGAGTTGCTCGAGGAGCCCCGGGCGCATGAGGCGCGCGGCGAGGCCGATGGCCGCTTCGTTCTCGGGATTGACGACCTCGTCGGCGCCGAGACGCCACAGGATCTTGTCTTGCACCTCGCCGTTGGAGCGCGCGACGACGTGCTTCACGCCGACGGTCTTGAGCGCGATCATCGCGAGCTGCACGGCCTCGAACTTGTCGCCGATCGCGACGACCGCAGCATCGAGCCCTTGCAGGCCGGCCTCTTCAAGCGCCGCTTCGTCGGTCGCGTCGAGTTTCAGGGCGACGGCGACCTTGTCCTTCACGGACTCGACGAGTTGCTCGTCGATGTCGATCGCGACGACGTCGGCTCCCTGGCGCTGTAGATCTTTCGCGAGCGTCAGCCCGAAGCGGCCGAGCCCGATCACGGCAAAGCGACTCATGCGAATCTCCCACTAAGATCGATCGTTCAACCCAGATGGATGCGGCCGGCCGGATATTCGACGCGCGGCGCGCGCACCTCGCGGGCCCAGATCAACACGAATACCAAAGGACCGAGCCGACCCACGAACATCGCCAAGCACAACACGAGCTGCGACGCGACGGGAAGCGACGGGGTCACGCCCGTGCTGAGTCCGACCGTACCGAGCGCACTCGCAGCTTCGAACGCGACGTCACGGAACGCGAAGTCCGGACCGGCGGTCACGATCAACAAGAACGTCACGATCCACAGGCTGATCGCGTAGAGGCTCACCATCGCCATGACCTTGAGCATGAGATCCGCCGGCAGGCTGCGGCCGAATACGGTGACCTGCCTTCGACGTCGCAGGATCGCCACGACCGAGAGCAACGCGATCGCGACCACGATCGACTTCACGCCGCCACCTGTCGATCCGGGCGACGCGCCGATGCACATGAGCGCGTACGTGAGCGCGAGCGATGCGTCGGAGAGATCCTGCTGCGGTACCGTGTCGAAGCCGGCCGTCCGCGATGTGACCGATTGGAACGCCGCATGGCCCGCGCGCTCGATCGCCGGAAGGTCGGCCCATGCCGTGTCGTCGCGGGACTCGACGAGGAAGTACCCCAGCGCCCCGCCTGCGAGCAGCAACGCCGTACACACGAGCACGAGCTTGCTGTGCACGGTCAACGCATGGACCGAGCGACGATCGTCCGACTTCCCTCGCCCGAAGGCGCGAGCGATCCGGTAGTTCGCGGTGCCAAGCAGATCGAACAGGACCGTGAAACCGAGCCCGCCGAGGACGATGAGCACCGCGTGCACGGCCACCACCGAAGCCCCCGCCCGCTCGAGGCTTCCCTCGTAGAGCGCGAACCCCGCGTTGCAGAACGCGGACACGGAGTGGAACACGGCCACGAACTCGGTCGATAGCCCCTCGGGCGAAACCGTCACATCGCGCATCGCATGGAGCGCGAACGCCCCCATACACTCCGCGACGAGCGTGATCGTGACGATCATCGTCAGCACGCGCGTCACCGAGCGGCCCTCGGATGCCACGACATCGCGTAGGAACACGTGCTCGCGCAAGCCGAGCTCGTTCTCTCCCACGGTCAACACGAAGAACGCGACGGTCATGATCCCGAGACCGCCAAACTGGATCAACACGAGCAGGATCGAGTGCCCGAGCGGAGTCAGGTCGTGGGCGATGTCGATCGTCGAGAGGCCGGTCACGCAGACGGCGCTCGTCGCTTGGAACAACGCGGACACGAAACCGAGCGGCTCGACGCCCGCCTTCGGAAGCGAGAGCAACGCGGTGCCGATGACGATCGTGAGCGCGAAGCTTCCGAGCAGCGTGCGCGCCGGCGTCAGCTTGAGCTTGCCGTGGAGCTCGCCGAGGAGCAGCGTGAGGATCAACACTTCGACCCCCACGAAGACCTCGATGACCCCCACCCACGTCACCGGATCCGCCATCCACACGAACAACCCGATCGCGCCGACGAGCAGCAGGCCGTACGAGCGCGCGCCGCGCCGCGGTTCCTCTTCGGAACGCGCGACGCCACGCACGTACAGCACGCGATCGACGAGGATGCCGAGCGCGCCCGCCGCGAGCAACGCGAGCGCGATCGCATCCATCAGCGGCGACACGTCGATCCCCCGCCGCGCCAGGCACACGAACGCCGTCACCCCGATGAGGATGACCCGTAGTTTTTTGTCGAACCGCTCGATCGGTATCCCTTCCCGTTACGGGTGAGGACACCAGTCTATACTCCGCCTCGGCTCTTGTGCTCGCATTCGGTGTGACGGGCGATCGCCCTCAGTTCGGTAGCGAAGACAACCGTGGCTTGCCGAGGCCGGGCGTCCCGCAGATCGAGTACGACTGCAGCCCGCGATCGAACGACGTCCCCTTCACCCCGACGCGCCAGACGCCCGGCATCGGATTGTCGACGAGCACCTGCTCGATGACGTTCCGGTGGTCTTCCTGGGTACGAACGGCCGGTGCGGCGGGATTCGACGGATCGAGCGTCCACGGATAGTGCCGCGTTCCGCGCGGGTCGTAAACGACGAGATCGAGATCGTGGACGAGCGCCGGATCGGAATACGGCATCGCCGGCGGATCGTCCCAGGCGAGAGTCACGCGCAGCTCGGGCGTGCCCGCTTCGACTTTGATCCCGTACTTGACGAACCCTTCACGGGACAGCGACCGCTCGTCGAACGCGTACGTCCGCATGAAGTCGATCGCCGCTTGCGCCTGCACGAGACCGAATCCCGTCTGGTAGTCCGGACCGGGTGCTTCGAGATCCTCGGCAGTATGCGCGAGAATCGCGCGTAGCGTCGAGTTGTACGGAAGATCCGCGGCATCTTCGGAAAGCGCGAACAGTCGGCGGTACTCCTGAAGGATCAGGCAGCCGATCCCCGCGACCGCTGGCGTCGCCATCGAGGTCCCGCACGCACGCTCGTAGAGCCTCTCCGGATCGGTCGCCCAGCACGAGTAGATCCCCGGCACGGCTTGTTCGGCCTGGAACTCCTCGACGATCGAGCAGCCGGGCGCCACCACGTCGGGCTTGATGCGGCCGTCGTCGGTCGGACCGCCCGACGAGAACGAAGCGACCGTCTTGTCGGGATTGTTCACGGCGCCGACGATGATCGGATTCTTCGCGGCGGCGGGTGGCGGGATCGACCCGGTACCGCCTTCGTTCCCCGCGGCCCACACGACACAGATGCGCCGACCGAGGCTACCCGTCACGATCGCGTCGAGGAGCGAGCTCGTGAACGTGTAGTCACCGTACTGACTGATGTCGCCGCCGTGTCCCGCGATCTGCAGACCGATCGAGTTGCTCGCGATGTCGATGCCCTGCTCGATCGCGACCGCGTAGTCTTCCTCGATGTCGCCCGGGTTCGTGATGAAGCGCCACGGATAGAAACCCGGCGGGCAATACTCGGGCGGGCAGTCGTCTCCGAGCAAGAACTCGAGCGTCGCCGAGTAGAACTCCACGTTCGGCGCCATGCCGCGAAGCAAACCACCGCTCGCGGCGCCCGAGCCGCCGAGGGTTCCGGCGACGTGCGTCGGATGATCGGCGAGCGGCCCGCTGTCGATGTACGTGACGCGTCCCGCGAAGTCGGGGTGCGTATGCGAGATCGGTCCGACGTCGTAGACGAGCGCGCGAATCCCGCTGCCGTCGAGCAGGTACGGATAGCCCTGCACGGGATCGACGGCGGTGGTGATCCGCGTCACGTCGTTCACGCTGTCGAACCTCGGCAGCGCCGGCTCGATGTAGCGCACGCCCGGTTCGGTCGCGAGCGCACCGACGGCGCGGTAGCGAATCGCCACGACGAGCGCGTGCAGCGATCGGACCTCGCCGACGATCATGCCGCCGAGGGCCTCGATCGAACGACGCGCGGTCGCGAACGACGACGCGGGATCGAACATCACGTAGGCGCCGACGAGCGGATTCTCCTCGGATCCCGGCGGCATCGCGAGCACGGCGTACTGCGGCGGTTCGCCCGTCAGCCAATCGAGATGCAGGCGATCGACGGGATTCGTGGGAACGGGTGCATCGAGCGACTCGCCGGCCATCACGGCCGGCGAGAGTATCCACAGGATTGTCAGGAGCCCGACGAACCCACCGGGACTCCGAGTCGGAAGCATCATGCGATTCGTCCTTTCACGGTCGGTGTCGGCTCTCAGGGCTCCGGAACGAGCACCACGTCTTCGAACCACAGCGTCGGCTGGAAGTGCACGATCTCGGCGAGAATCATCCCGTCGTTGTTGACGTCGTGCGCGCGGTACAACGCACTCGCGCCGCCGAACTGATGGAAGGCGAGATCGTTCAGGTCGTAGAACGTTCCGTCGATCCAGAGGAAGGGCGTGTCGAGACCGAGCGGGTGATCGTTCGGCGACCAGCCGACGATCCACCCCTTGTCGTTGATCGCCTTCGCGTTGGTGACGAGCTCCGCGGGCGACGCGATGCCGAGATCCGTGAACGCGCCGGTGACGCCATCCCAGTACGCTGCACTTTGGTCGAAGAAGTCGAACAAGAAGCCGACCGTGTCACCGTCGTTGTTGACACCCGAAGCGTCCGACCAATACCAATCGTGAACCGGGCCCGGCAGAAGCTGCATCGAACCGCCTCCGCCCGCCTCGTGCTTGAATCGAAAGGCATTCGGCCGCACGTTGCCGTTCGGAAGCCGCGTCGAGATCGTCCCGACGACGAGCCCGTGCGCGTTGACGTCTGTCGCTTGGTTGATGCCTTCGACGACCTCGAGTCCTACACGAAGCTCGGTGAGACTTCGCGTCTTCAGGTCGAACACCCACGCGGGATCCTGTGCCGAATACCCCTGCCCCGCGATCGTCCGGCCGTCGTCGCTGATCGTGAGCGGCAGCCGATTCCGCAGCGCACGAAACCGCTCGAGCTGCGCGAAGGACGGCAAGGACGTGCGCCATCGATAACCGACGAGCCCCGTATCGGGGTACGTGACGAAGCCGACGACATCGCCGTCGTTGTTGATGTCGGCCGCGCTCGCGCCAGTGTGTCCGGGCGGCAGCGGAAGCTCGCGCAGTCGCTCGGTCGCGCTCCACACGAACGGGAACGCACGATTCTGCCCGTTCACCTCGTGGATGATCACGCCCGTGACGCGCCCCTTGTCGTTGATCGCGCTCGCGCGCAGCGGATCGGATCCGTACGGTTCGATCGAGATGATGTCGAACGTCGGGGGCGCCTCCGATTCGCCCGCGATCGCCGGCGTAGCGACACCAAGCCAAACACTCGTCGTCATCAAGAGTGCCAGCAGCAACGTCGAACGGGCGCCGCATCGCTTCGCGCCGCCGTTCCGCATGGTGATCGTCTCACTCATGATTCACGCCTCCTCCGTCGTGTCTTGTTTTCGAACATCCGCCTGGTCGTGCGATCCAGAATACGCACGACCGAGCTCCGTTTGCCAAGAACTTTCGAGAATCCTCGAGGTCTTTTGCACCCGTCGAGATCGATGCGACACTCCGCTACGAGTCGGGGCGAGTGTAGACTGACTCGCGTCCGGTCGACTCCCCTCGAGGAGAATCGCCATGCACGCCTCGCTCCGAACGCTCGCCCTGTGTCTCGCCGTCGGCCTCGCCGGCTACGTCATCGGAAGCACGACCATGAATGCGAAGTCGCCCGACCGGCTTCCCGCCGGTGTCGCCCAAGGACTTCCCGATCTCGGCGCGTTACTCGGCGGCGCCGCCAAGCAAGACTTGCTCGATCTCGAAGTGTTCCCGACGGGCGACACCGCGATGATCGCGTGGAGAACGCAGCGCGCCGATGGACGCGCACAAGTCCAATGGATCGCCGTGAACCAGGCCGGGAATCCGATCGGCGACTGCAAGGCCGTCGCACTCGAGGACGTACCGCTGTCGATGCCGGTCGCCGCGTGCGAATGAGAGCCGCGGTTTCGTGCACTCACCAACCTCGGTCACGTCGTCCACCTGGGCGGCAAAGCGATCCTCCACGTCGGCGATGCGCACCAGGCCGACCCCCGGCTGCCGAAGCTCGATCTGCCCCAGCGCGGCGTGGACGTCGCGTTCCTGCCCGTTTGGATGTACACCGATATCGCGACGCTCGCGGCGAAGATCGGTGCCGACCATTGGATCGCGTGCCATATCCAGCCCGACCGCGTCGCGACCTACAGGAAGATGTTCGAGGATGCCGATCCCGACGTCATCGTGTTCGAGGCGCCCTCCCGGTCGCGGCGCTTCGACTGACCGCGGAGGACCGGCAGCGGGAGGGAAGCCCTGAGCAGCGACGGCGAGCGACGGCCCGGGTTCGGAACGTTCGGTGGCGTCTTCACGCCCTGCACGCTCACGATCCTCGGCGTCATCATGTTCTTGCGCTTCACGGACGTCGTCAGCCAATCGGGCGTTTGGGTCGCCGTCGCGATCGTCGCGGTCTCGAAGCTCATCACGGTGCTCACGAGCTTGTCGCTCTCGTCGATCGCGACCAACACGCGCGTCGAGGGCGGCGGCGCGTACTATCTCATCAGCCGCAGCCTCGGTGTCGAATTCGGCGGCGCCATCGGGCTCGTGTTCTTTCTCGCTCAGGCGATTTCGGTCGCGATGTACGTGCTCGGTTTCGCGGAAGCGTTCGGCTCGGTGTTCGCCTTCGCACACGAACACACGCGCGTCGTCGCGTCGTTTACCAACGCGCTCGTCTTCGCGTGCGTCTACATCGGCGCGGGCTGGACGATCAAAGTCCAGTACGTCATCCTCGCGATCCTCGGCGCCTCGCTCGCTTCGTTCTACGTGGGCGCGTTCGGCGCGTTCGACCCCGCACTCCTGCGAACGAATCTCGCGCCCGAGTTCACGCTCGGCGAGAACGCGTTCACGATGTTCGCGTTGTTCTTCCCCGCCGTCACGGGCATCATGGCGGGCGCGAACATGTCGGGCGAGCTTCGCGATCCGGGACGCTCGATCCCGCGCGGTACGATCGCTGCGGTCGCCGTGACGGGGGCGATCTACATCAGTCAGGCGGTCCTGCTCGGGGGCGCGCGCACGCGCGGCGAGCTCGGCGGTGAGGGTGTCGTGATCGCGAGCATCGCGGCGTGGCCGATCCTGATCACCGCCGGGGTGTTCGCGGCGACGCTTTCGTCGGCACTCGGCAGCATGATGGGCGCCCCGCGCATCCTGCAGGCCTTCGCGCGCGACAACATCTTCCAATCCCTGCGCGTCTTCTCGCCGAGAAGCGGGAAAGCGCAAGAGCCGCGTCGCGCCACGATCCTGACGTTCGTGATCGCGCAAGTCTGCATCGTCGCGGCCGACCTCGACACGATCGCCCCGCTCATCACGATGGCGTTCCTGATCACGTACGGGTTGCTGAATCTCGCGACGTTCTACGAAGCGATCACGAAGAACCCGAGCTACCGGCCGCGCTTTCGATTCAACCACCCGCTCGCGTCCCTCGCGGGGGCGCTCGGCTGCGCGGGCGTCATGGTGCTGATCGATGCGCGCTGGGCTCTGGTCGCGACGTTCGGCATGTTTTTGCTCCACCGCGCGATCGGCCGCCGCGAGATCGAAGCGCGTTGGGGTGACGTGCACAGCGGCCTCCTGTTCGAGCGCGCGCGACGCAACCTGCTGCGTCTCGAAGATTCGCTCTACCACCCGAAGAACTGGCGACCGATCCTGCTCGCGCTGAGCGGCGCGACGTGGAATCGCCCGCACCTCGCGGTCTACGGACACTGGCTCACGACCGGCCACGGAATCCTCTCGCTCGGCCAGGTGATCCAAGGCGAAGTCCACGATCGCATCTCGCGCCGCGTCGCCCAGGAGCGGATCCTGCACGACTTCGTACGCACGGAGCAGATCGAGGCGTTCCCGGCGGTCGTCGTCGCTCCGACGCTCTCCGACGGCATCGAGATGCTGACGCAGTGCCAAGGGCTCGGTGCGCTACGCCCGAACACATTGCTCCTCGGATGGCCGACGAGTGCCGAGCGCGCGGAATCGTTCGGAGCGACGATCCGCGTGATCGCCGCACTCGAGCGCAGCATCGTCGCCGTGCGCTTCTCGGAAGAGCCCGACGACCCTTGGGAAGTTCCGCAAGGCACGCTCGACGTCTGGTGGCGCGGCTACCGCAACGGCGAGCTCATGCTGTTGCTCGCGCACCTGCTCCATCAGAACGACGAATGGCGTACGCATCGCATCCGGTTGCTGCGCGTCATCGAGAACGAAGCGGGCCGCGACGAGGTCCGCAAGCACCTCGACGGACTCATCGAATCCTCACGCATCCGCGCGCGCTCGGAGGTCGTCGTTTCGACCGACGTCGCCGACGCGATCCAGCGCACCTCCCGCGACGCCGCCGTGGTCTTTCTCGGCTTCGAAGCGCCGGACGAAGGAGCGGAGATCGCGTTCTTCGAGCAGATGGAGCGATTCGCCTCCCGCTTGCCGCGCGTTGTCTTCGTCGACAGCGTCGGTGGCATGTCGCTCGAATCGTAGGGCGCGAGCCCGCCCCCGTCACGTCTTCACCCTCAGCCTGTCGCCGGATCGTTGACGCCATCGGTGACGTCCATTAACCTCTCCTCCTGATGCTGAAGGTGACGAGAACTGGCTGCCCACCAGGAGGGGACCCCATGATCCGCGGCCGCTGCGACGACTGCGACAAGACCTATAAAGGACTGCCGTCCGCCGAGCGGACCTACACCTGCAAACAATGCGGCGGTGTGGTCCGTGCGATCGAACAGGAAGCCGAGGCGATCGAAACGACGAGCGCGACCGTCGACTCGACGGAAGCATCACCGCGATGCCCGTCCTGCGATGCACGCCTCGCTCCGGATGCCCGCTTCTGTGACGCCTGCGGAGCGAGGCTGGTCGGCAACGCGAACGCGGACTCGACCGGAAGCTCTCGCGCCGGCAGGACCGCAATCGAACGCGAGCATTCCCTGATCGCCAAGCGCGCCTATGGCGCCATGAAGACCGTACGGGCCATTTACTGGCTCAACGTGGTGATCCTCTCGATCGCCATGCTCTTGGTGGTGATCGCGTACTTCGCCGTCCCCGACGATACCGATCCGGACACCATCCGCCTTCTCCAGGTGGCGCTCGGGATCGGATTCCTGAAGCTCGGCGTCTCGATCGTCGGCGCCATCCGCATCGTCCATCGACCCTTCTTCTGGGCCATCTTGATGGCCTCGGTCCATTCCCTCGGCATGCTCCTCGATCTCGCCTTCGGAGGATTCCCGGGGATCCTCAGCATCATCATCCTGTTCTATCTCTGGGGAGCTCTGAAGCCCGTCGCACGACTTCAACGCTTGCTCGAAGAGAATCCCGACCTCTGGAACGAGCAGGTCGAGAGCGTCCGAGAGCGCACGAGTCGTCGTAAGGGAGCGCGCAAGGGCGTCCGCGACAAGAAGCGGCGCGGTGAACTCGCGCCTAGCGAGGCGATGGAGAGTGCTCGCGAGCGAGCTCGCCAACGGCGACGCGAATCGACGCGCAAGACCCTCATCTTCGGCGGCGGAACGGTCGGCGTGATCGGCACCGTAGCGCTCGTCGCTTTCTTGATGACCCGCCCTCCGAGCTTCGAGGACTCCACGGGTGCCTTCTTCCGCGCGTGGAACGAGAGCGACACGGAGACGATGACGAAGTACTACCCGGCCGATCGTCGCGAGCGATACGCCGGATTCCTCGAGCGGTACAATCGCAGACGCGGTCACGACGGTGTCGTCCCGAAGGTGTTCGGCACGCTGGTCGAGTATCGCAGCGAGGAGCGCGCCCACATCGTGTTCTACGACTCGGAAGAAGTTCCCTACATCGTCGTGCGCTGGAAGCGTGGAGACGACGGCCACTGGTTCGTATCGGGCCTCACCGAACCATGATGCAGTGCGCGTCTTGCGGCGCCGAGTTGCGAGAAGCGTCTCGCTTCTGCCCCGAGTGCGGCGTCGCCACGCTCGAAACGGCTCGTGAACGGCGCAAGGAGCGGCAGTCCGAGAATCGCGCCGTGCAAAGCGCTCTGCGTGGCATCGCGATCACGTACGGCGGAGTCCTCGTGAGCCTCGTCGTCGCGGCCGCCGTCGCCGAAGCCCACGCCCTCGGCGAGGCCGCCTCGCTCGCGATCACCCACACGCTCTTCGCGGGTTGCGGCGCGGCCGCGATCCTCGCCATCGGGGGCCGGCCGTGGCGCGCGAGCTTCGCGGGACCCGCCACCCCGGGTTGGATCGCGATCGGACTCGCGCTCACGGTGCCACTCTTCGCGCTCAACCTCGGATATCACGGCGCCCTGCTCGCGCTACTCGACCCGCCGGAAGGACTCGTCGCTTCGGATCCCGAAGCCGTCACGATCCTCACGGTACTCGGCACCGCCGTCTTGCCCGCGCTCGCCGAAGAGTGGCTCGATCGGGGCGTGCTTTGGACCGCATGCCGACGCCTCGCTTCGCAGCGCACGACGATCGCCGTCACCGCCGCGCTCTTCGCGATCTCGCACGGCCTCGGCGCTTCGCCGCTTTCGTTCCCGTACTTCTTCGCCTTCGGCTGGATCGCGGGAGAACTCCGCGCGCGTTCGGGGAGTCTCGTCCCGGGGATCGTGCTGCACTTCGCGCACAACCTCGCGGTCTTGCTGCTCTGACGAAACGAGGCCCGCCGCCGCACCCGGCGCGGCCCCTTCGCTTCCGGTGACGCCCACCGCACACTCGCAGCGCGTCGAGCGGCACTGCCGGTCGATCTTCTTGGCAGACTGCGACATGGCTCGCGTGCTCGAGCTCCTTGCCTCGTACGCACCGGCCGAAACTACCGAAGAAAGTCCAACTGCCGGCTGGCAACGTGCCGCGATAGATGGCAACCTGATCGAGCGAGAAACGGCGCGGCAAGGCGCGCCTACCGGCCCTCCCGGAAAAGGAAGACCCCTTGGCGCCCCTTGCCGTGCCAAGATCGGGACCAACGGAGCGGGCGAGAGGGTGAAGCTCTCGCCCGCTCAACCTCGAGATCGCGCGGGTAGGAGATCGCGCGACATCTTCCCCTAAGCGCCCGTGACCGAGTTCCGTCTCGGTCTCGCAGCAGGCTTTACTGCATCGTCATGATGACGCCATTGGATAGCGAACCACCCTTTGCTGACGCACTGGCGCCGTTGAGCGCGATGAGCTGGTGGGTGAACCTCTGCCCCACTCCCAGGTTGACCGTGTCGACATTGGCCTGGAGAAGCGAAGCGAGGAACGTCGGTGCCTTGCTCGGATTCGCGATCGGGGCGCCGAAGTAGCTCGACGCGCCGACGAGATTCGTCTTGCCGACGTTGTTCTCGACGACCACCGGCGCGCCACCCAAGAACGGGAAGCACGAACTCCCCAGGTCGAAGAGAGCGCCGACCGTTGCCGCGGTCGGGATACCGGCGTTCATGTGGTGCACGAACTTGCCGTTCCCCGCTCCCGTCTTCTGCACGCCGACGGACAGGGTTCCGTTCGTGTTGACGTCGACGTTGAAGTCGCCGCCGCCTTGGCTACCATTCACCCAAACGAGAGCCATGTCGAGATCGGTGTCCTGGCAGTCGGCGATGCCGATGGGCTGCGACAGGTTGAACATCGTCGACGTGACATTGTCGGCGCACATCATGTTGCGGTCGCCGCCCACGGAACTGTACTCGCAGATTCCGTTGATGAACGTCGAAGCCGTGATCGCGAAACACCAACGACTCGTGCAAGCCGGATCATTCCCCGTGCAGTCGTACTGACCCGCCCGGGTCACCTGTGCCTCCGTAATCGTACCGGAGCTCTGCACGAGCGTCTGGCCCGAACAGTCCCCAGGTTCAACGGCGTCTGTCGAGCCATTGCCGAACGCTCCCCCACCCCCCGAGTTGTCGGCGTTCGGGAAGAAGCAAACGATCGCCCCACCGGCTGCCGCGTCGATGCACGTGTACGAATCGAGGGCGATCTCATTGATGCACATGATCTCGCCCGCCAGGTTGTCGTCGACGACCAGAGAGCCCCAGACCGAACCGCCCGCCGGCGTCGCGAGGACGTTGCCGGTGGGGACGCCTCCGATCATGTACTCCGTGATCGTCGCGCCTCCGAACGGATCACAGAGCCAGTACGTCATGCCCATCGTGCCGTTCGGGTAGCCGATCCCTGTCGCCGTCAGCCCAGCGACGCCTCCCGTCGACCAAGTCGAGATCGGCGCGCAGTTCTCGTCGAACGAGAAGACGCGAAACGGCGAGAAGAGCTCATTCTGAATGAAAACGCCGTCGTGGACGTCGGTGCCGAACAAGGCAGCGCTCGCCGGAAGCGCGAGCGTGCAGACGATCTGCTCGTTGCCGGACCGGTACGCTTCCGCCTCCATCTTGATCGGGGAGTCGAGTGCCGACGTGAGCGCGTTCTGTTGAGCCATGGCCGCCGTGCCGAAGCATGCGATGCCGATAGCGACAAGAAGAGTAACCTTACGCATGGTCGTTACCTCCATTCTCGAACCTAAGGAAAGTGTCATCCTTGGTGGCCACCAAGACATGTCGGTGAGTTACGCGCCGTACACCCCCAAACCTCCTCGCGTTTTTCTCAGGATTGCTCCATCGTGGGCCGCCGATTCGTCGATCGCATGGGACAGACCCTCAGCGGACAGACTTGCCGCGCACGAAGCTTCTGCGGATTTCGAGCCCGATGAAGACGTACCGGTAGCCCGCGGCTGAAACGAGGTCTGCAGCTCGATCTTCCAATCGAATCGAGTCGAGGCGAGCCTCTCGAATCACGGGACGAACTACACCCCACGATTCGCGAATCACGGTCTCCGAACCGCGCTCGCACACTCGAGCTGCCAGGCTGAATTCTCTTTGATCATCACTCGCAAGATTTCAATCCCTGCGAGTCTTCCTTTTCCGAGAGTCCTTCCCTTCTACTCGACTGCGTTCAGTTAGGCAAGTGAAGATTTGGAGTCGCAACACTCGCCTCGAATGCTGACCGACCAATATCTCGAAGGGCTGCTTGCCATTGGACCATCGCAGAAAAGTCGAAGATTCGCTGTTTACCCGGGACGATTGCAAACGTCCGAAGACAACAGGCCGTCGGAACTGCAAGCGCGTCGTGACGCGCATGCGGAAACGAAGCCGTACGAACGCTGCGGGAAGTACGGCGAAGGAGGGAGGGAGACGACGCGGGAGACGAAGCGTGCGACGAGTCGTCGTAGACAGCGACCCGCCTCGCGTGGTCTCGCGGGCGGGTCGCTTGCCATGATCGTGATGGGAGTCGTGTCCGTCAGTCGGCGAAACGAACCACGATGCCGTTCGTGACGCTGTACGCGACCGAGCCTTGCGAGCAGCCGTCGGCGACCAACCCCTGGAACGTGACCGAGAGCGCGGCACCCGGGCCACTCGGAAGCGAGAGCAGCTCGAAGCTGCCCGCGTCGGGAATGACCGGGAGGGGGCCCGGCGCGTCGTCGTCGCCGAGCTTCGTCGGGAAACCGATCGCGTTCCAGATCAAACGCGGCGAACGTGTCGTGATCTGGAGCGGACCGAAGCACATCGCGCCGAGATTCTTCGGAAGGACGACCTCGTCGCCCTCCGCGGGCTCGGCAAGCCATGCGTAGACGCACGCGGCTGACGTCTCGCCGTCGCCTTGTTCGACCGGGGCTTCGGCGATCGTGAGAGAGAACGGATCGGACGTACCACGCTCGACGACGTGCTGCGCTCCACCATCCTCCCCGTTCGCCGACAAGAGGTTCTCGCCCGCACCGCACGCCGCGTTCACAGCACCATCCGCGCACGCGAAGCTGTCGAGCTCGGTGATGCGCGTGTTGTCGGCTCCGAGGTCCCACATCTGGAAGATGTAGAAGAAGGTCGGGTCTCCGTGAAAGAAGATGACGTACGCCACGTCTTCGATCACGTCGTTCCAATCGCCCGCCGGCGTCCCGCCTCCCGAGTAGTCGATCATCTGCCAATCGGCCGGAAGCGACGTTTCTTGGGAGGGCACCTCGAAGTCGAACGATGCCCAACCCTGGCCTTCTTCGGGAACGAAGTCGGTCGAGAGTCGATATGCGCCGTAGTCGTCGCTCGTGTCACCGACGGTGCCGTTGTCGTGCACGAGAATGAGCGCGAGCGGGCGCCCTCCCGACGCGAAGTCGGTGGAATGCACGATGACGTCGACGCCGATCGAGCTCACGCCTCGGGCTCGATAGTCGCCCGTGAAGACGTGCTGTTGCAGGCTCGACCGCAGTTGGGGTGCGAACGTGTCGAGCCCCGCGGTGCGAAGGTAACGACCGGGGTTCCCGCCCGCCGCTTCGATCGTCACGGGCGGACCGTACCGCCAACCGCTCGGATTCGTTCCGTCCTCGTACGTCTGCACGGTCGTCCCCGCTACGGCGAGTGCGGGGAGGAGCGCGGCGAGCCCTGCGAATCCCGATGCCCACAGGAGTCGGAGGAGAGTCCTTCGTCCGTTCATGTCCGTTTCCTTTTCTTCTCGAGACCTTCTGCCATTCGAGACGCAAACGGCCGGCCATCACGCAGGACGCGACGACCGGCCGGAACCGTGTCCTCATGGAACCGAAGGGTTGTGCCTGCTACGCATCACCGATCGCGCAGAAGCACGACGCGCGAATCGTGACGTCAGCTCGTTCCCACGCCTTCGTGAAGCGCGCGTCGGTCGCCGCGGCCAGCTCGGACTTTCCGAGTCGCTCGTAGCATCGCGCGAGACCGTGCAGCGTCCAACCGTTGTTCGGATAGCGTTCGAGATCCTTCTCGTAGACCGCGGCCGCTTCCGCTGCCCGTCCTTGTTCGAGCAGCAGCGCGCCGAGCGCGTGCCGCGCAGGCTGCATCCAACCCCACGGTTCGTCGTAGTTGAGCGCGTCGTCGCGACGGACCGCTTCGCGCAAGCTCGCGAACGCCTCGTCGTACTCACCCTTTCGGTATTCGATCTCGCCGTCGAGCATGTGGCTCGCGATGGAGAGAACGTCCTTGCACGTGTTCTGGAACAGGATGTAATTCTCGGGCACCTTCGGCGCCGCTGCACGGAACGCGACGCGCTCGGCTTCGGCCTCGGCAACCCGGCCGAGCGTCGCATAAGCGATGCCGCGAGCGTAGTGCCACACGGCGAGTTCGAACGGTCGATCGGCTCGCGGCTCGGGCTCTTCGAGAATCGCGTCCCACTGCCCGAACCGAATCATGACGTGCAACGGAATCGGCAGGAACGCTTCCAGGATATCGGGGATGTCGGCGAGCAGCGCGTCGGGAATCTGCCCGACCATCTCGCGCGCCGACGTCAGCGCGATCTCACTGCGGCCGTCGAACATCGCTGCATAGGTCAGGAAGTGGTAGTTGTGCACGCGGTACAGCGTGTAGAAGTTCATTCCGCCTTCGCGCTCGACGAAATCGAGGTCGGCCGAGATCGCCTTCTGGTTTGCGAGCACCGCCGCCGGATAGTCGCCGATGCCGATGTAGATGTGCGACGGCATGTGCACGAGATGCCCCGAACCCGGCGCGTAGTCGCCGAGTCGATCCGCAGCCGGGATGGCCTTCGCGCGATACGGCGACGCTTCCATCGTGTGGATGTAGAAGTGACACAGGGCCGGGTGATCCGGGAAACGCTCGAGGCCGTCTTCGAGCGTCGCGACGATCTCGGGGGTTTCGGGCGCCGCCTCGCCTTCGGGGCTCCAGTAGTGCCACGGTCGCAGCATCATGAGCGACTCGGTATACAACGCGACGACATCGGCATCGTCACGGTGATCGGCGTAGACGTCACGCATCGCGTCGATGTACGCCTTGTCGAGCGCCTTCCGCTCGCCCTCGCCGGGCAACGCATATCGCGTCGACAAAGCATCGATCAACGCGCGCTCGAGCGGCTCGTCGGGGCGCACGCGCTCTCTCGCTTCACGCACCGCGGCGACCGCGGCCTTTATCGCGTCGGGCATCATCTCGGTGTTGTTGATGTTCGGCCCGTATGCGTACGCGACGCCCCAGTGCGCCATCGCGCAATCGGGATCCGCTTCGATCGCGCGCTCGAAGCAGCGGATTCCTTCCTCATGGTTGAATCCGTAGCACAGCAGCAACCCGCGATCGAACCACCGCTGCGCCTCGGCGCTCATCGTCGCGACCGGGCGATGGAAACTGCCGATGTCGTAGTAGCCGTCGTCCGCGAGGGACTCGACACTCAGCGAAGTCCTGCGCTCGGGCGTCGACTGGCACCCGACCGCGATCGCGAGGCACGCGACCGCGAGCACAATCCGGAATCTGTCTTGGGTCTCTTTCATCGCTCGTCTCCTCACCTACTTCGGGGACTCGAATCTCACATCTTCGGGTTCGAGGGCCGCGAGCGTCCGCGGTGAAGCGGTGCCCGCGCGACCCGTCCACGGGGATCTTCGCGCAGTCCTGCCCACGGAGGTGCCAGGATTCCCGGCTCGGAATCCGACTTCTGCGCAACCGCGGCCTCGTCGGCGTCAGGGCGCGGCCGGGCCGCGATCGCCGTGACCTTGCGCGTAGCCGGGTCGCCGATCCATAATGACGCGCCTAGACCTCGCCCATGCAACCGACCCGCTTTCCGGAGGCTCTACCATGATTCGTCGCTCGCGCGCCTGTCGCCCGCTCTCGATTCGATCGCACCGCGCCGCGATCGCCCGCTCGATCCTCGCGCTCGCGCTCCTGGCCACCATGATGCCGTTCACCGCATCGGAGGCCTGCGCTCAGGCCGACATCTGGAAGGCCGTGAAGATCGAAGCCGTCGAGGTCGGCGGTACCGTGACGATGTTCACCGGGCGCGGAGGTAACCTCGCGGTGTCGGTCGGCGACGACGGCGTGTTCCTGGTCGACGATCAGTATGCCCCGCTGGCCGACAAGATCCGCACCGCGATCGCCGAGCTCACGGACCACCCCGTGCGGTTTCTGTTGAACACGCATTGGCACGGCGACCACACGGGCGGCAACGCCGAGTTCGGAAGCCAGGGGGCGGTCCTCGTCGCCCACGAGAACGTCCGCAAGCGGATGAGCACCGAGCAATTCAACGAGGTGTTCAACCGAACGACGCCGCCGTCGCCCGCCGCGGCGCTCCCGGTCGTTACGTTCGAAGACGACATCACGTTCCACTACAACGGTGAGACGATCCACGTCTTCCACGTGAACGACGCACACACCGACGGCGACGCCATCGTCTGGTTCCGCGACGCGAACGCGATCCACATGGGCGATTGCTACTTCAACGGCATGTACCCGTTCATCGACCTCTCGAGCGGCGGCAACGTCGACGGCGTGATCGCGGCCGCGAACAAGGTGCTCGAGATCGCGAACGACGACACGAAGATCATCCCGGGTCACGGACCGCTGTCGGGCGTCGCCGAGTTGCGCGCCTATCGGGACCTGCTCGTCGCGATGCGCAAGAAGATCCGCGGCATGGTCGAGCAAGGCATGTCGCAATCGGAGATCATCGCCGCGAAGCCGAGCGCCGAGCACGACGAGGTGTGGGGTGCCGGTTTCATGAAGCCCGACATGTGGGTCGGCATCGTCGCGAAGAGCCTCGGAGCGAAGTGACGGACGCTCCCGACGCATCATCTCCTGAAGCGGCGCCGAGCGTGATCGAGTTCACGACCAATCCCGGACTCGACTCGCTCGCGTTCTCCGAGTTCGTGGATCGTGCCGAGGAGGTCGGCATCGCGCGATCGGCCGTGCGTCGCAAGGCGAGCGGTGCGCGCGGTCGCGTCCGTGCCGAGGCGGATGCGCCGTTCGACACGCTGCACGACGCGGTCAGCCGCATGCGCTCGATCCACCACATTCTACGGCCGCTCGTGACGTTCGAGTTGCCCGCGAGCGACCCACTCACGGCGATCGAGGCGCGCGTCGCGGCGATCGATTGGCAGGAATGGATCGACGCGGATCATGCATTTCGCGTTACGACGCGACGCTACGGGAGCCACGACTTCACGAGCGTCGATGTGCAGCGCGTGGCCGGCGCGGTGATCGCGCGCGCGACGGGCG
>JAUIME010000533.1 GCA_030433195.1 bacterium | reverse complement strand
AGAAGTAGTGGTTCGTGCGGCCGCCGGGCCAAGGCTCGATGTGCTCGCTCGCATCACGGCTCGGATCGGGCCCCACGCCGCGACGGGACTGGAACTGGTGGACGTAGCGCTCGCGGCCATCGGGGTTGAGCAATGGATCGATCACGAGCACGACCTTGTCGAGGATGTCGCTCACCTCGGCATTCGTGGCCGCGGCCATGGTATACGCGACGCGGATCGCCGTCTCGCTCGCCGATGCTTCGTTGCCGTGGACGTTGTAGCTCAACCAGACGACGGCGGGGTTCGACTCCAAGATGGCCTCGATCGCCGCCGCATCGTCGTCACGCGGATCGGCGAGTCGGCGGTTCGCGGCGAGGATGTCGTCGAGCCGCGCGAGGTTCTCGGGAGACGAGATCACGAGGTGAACCAGCGGTCGATCTTCGTGCGAGCGGCCGTACTCGTGAAACCGGACACGGTCGGAGACTCGCTCGAGCTCACGCAGGTACGCGAGCATCTCCGCCTGGCGTGTGAAGCGCTCGCCGATCGCGTGCCCGAGTCCCTGCCGCGGATTCGGGACCGCATCGGAGAACTCGAGCCCATCGAAATAGTCGAAGGGCTGCGCGGCTTCGACCTCGTCGAACCAAGACCGCGACGTCGCCGACTCCGAGGGATCCCCCATCGGATCCGGCGCGCTCGGTCCTGGCGCCGCCCACGCGAGATCGGCCCCGAGGACCGCCACGAGAAACAAGAGCGCGAGCGTCTCGCACGTTGCGAGCGCCCCGGCTCGCAACGCGAGCCACCGAGGGTCGAAAAAACCACTTCTCTTGGTCGTCATCATACCGTCTCTTCGGAAATCCCCCGGATCCAACTTGAAGCCGATCGCGTCCGCTTCGCGCCGCTCGTCGGCGCCGCCGAGGCTACCGGAACCCGCGCGCCGCGTCCACGCCCTGCCTCGGTTGCGCCCGGCTCTCGCGTTTCGGTAAACTTCGAGTGGATCACGTTCCGCCATGATCACGTTCCGCTAACCCGGCCCGGCGCCTTGCACGCAGCTCCTACTCACGAGAACCTCTCACGATGATCGTCGTCCTCGCGGGCACGAATCGCCCGGACAGCAACTCCCGTCACGTCGCGCGCGCCGTCGACGGCCTCCTGAGAGACGCCGGTGCCGAGACGCACCCGATGAGCCTCGCCGATCTCCCTGAGGAGATCTACGAGCCCTCGAGCTACGCGAAGAAGCCGGCCTCTTTCGCGCCCTTCCAGCAGGCGATCCTCGAGGCCGACGGGTTGTTCATCGTGACCCCCGAGTACAACGGGTCGTTCCCGGGCGTGTTGAAGTACTTCATCGACATGCTGAAGTTCCCGGAAAGTCTTCGCGGAATGCCCGTGGCGCTGCTCGGGCTCGGAGCCGGCGAGTGGGGCGGCCTTCGCAGCGTCGAACAGCTCTCGATGATCCTTCAGTACCGCAGCGCTCACCTGTTCGGCAAGCGCGTCTTCTTGAAGCATGTCAACAGCGTGCTCGACGCCGACGGCGGGATCTCGGACGAAGGGGTCCGTGAGCGCATGACCTCGCAGGCGAGAGAGTTCGCGGCCTTCTGTCGAGTGCTGCGCCCCTCGATCGGCACGCGCCCCTCATGAGCGACTCCGGCGACTCTCGGCTCGAGGAACACCGACGCGAAATCGAGTCGCTCGACGCGGAGATCCTCGGGCTCGTGCGCCGCCGCATCGCGATCGTCGAGTCCATCGGACGAATCAAGAGTCGCACCGGGACGCCGCTGCGCAACTTCGAAGTCGAAGAGAAGGTGAGAGCGCGACTGCGCGGGCTCTGCCACGAGCTCGGCGTCGAAGAGCGCCTCGGCGACGAACTCGCCGTGTTCCTCATCCGCAAGGCCGTCGAGGTGCAGTCTCCGATCGTCGATGCGGTCTACGGCGGCGATCGCCTGCGCGTGCTCGTCGTGGGAGGCCTCGGCGGTATGGGACGCTGGCTCTCGCGATTTCTCAACACGCAGGGCCATCGTGTGCAGGTGCACGATACGGCATCGCGTGAATCGATGTTCCCGCGCGCGGCCACGCTCGAAGCGGGAGTCGAAGACGCCGACCTCGTGTTCGTCGCCGTCCCGATGAGCGCTTGCGCGGGCGTTCTCCAACGCATCGCAGACTGTCGACCGAAGGCCATTCTCGTCGAGATCTGTAGTTTGAAAGCGCACCTGCGCGACTCGATTCGGAGCCTGCGCGAGGCGGGATCTCGAGTCGTCTCGATCCATCCCATGTTCGGCCCCGAAGCGCGGCTCCTCACGGGCAAGCAGATCGTCATCTGCCGCGACGGCCACGACGACGACGAGGCGATCGTCCGCGGCCTGTTCGAAGAGACGAGCGCGCGACTCGTCGACCTCGCGTTCGACGAACACGATCGCGCGATGGCCGCGGTGCTCGGCATGGCGCACCTCGTGAACCTCGGGTTCGCTCGGGCGCTCTCGCACTTCGGCATCGAGTTTCCGGAGCTCTTGCGCGTCGCGAGTGTGACGTTCCTCAAGCAGATCGTGACCACGCGTGAGGTCGTGCACGAGAATCCCTCGCTCTACTACGAGATCCAGAGTATGAATCCCGCGACTCCGGCCGTCCTCGACGCCATCGGCAAGTCGTTCGGCGAGCTGCGCGACGCTCTCGACGCCGGCGACTTCGCTCGATTCGCCGAGCTCATGGAAACCGATCGCGCTTGGTTCGATCGGGGCGACGCGCCCGGCCGGACGGATCTGTGGGAGGCCGTCACGTGACCGTCGCGGCACGCGCGATCGAGGGCGTTCTCGTGGCACTCGAACGCTACGAGGGCGAGAATCCGATCGCGCTCTGCGTGGGAACTCCTTGCTTCGATCCGCCACGCGAGTTGCTCGACGCGCTCGCGCGCGCCGCCGCGCGACCGCATTTCGGGTACGCGCCGAACCAAGGAACGCCCGCGGTCCGCGAGGCGATCGCGGCGCTGCACGCATCGGCGGGAGAGTCGATTCCTCCCGACCGAATCTTCGTGACACACGGGGCCAAGCTCGCCGTGCTCGCGATCCTCGCGACCTCCCTCGAACGCGGTGACGAGGTCGTGCTGCCGACCCCCGCCTACCCGCCCTACCTCGCGATCCCCGAACTGTTCGGCGCGCGGGCAGTCCCTGTCGAGCGCCAAGGGCCGGCCTTCGCGTTCGACGCCGTCGCGATCGAATCGGCAATCACCGAACGCACGCGCATGATCGTCGTCTCGTCTCCGTGCAATCCGACCGGCGCGACGCTGACGGAATCCGAAGCCGAGCGTCTCGTCGCGTTGTGCCGACGCCGCGGCATCCGCCTCCTCTCGGACGAAGCGTACGAAGCCTTCCGCTTCGACGACGGGTCGGTCGCCTCCCCGCACGCCTTCGATCCGGACGGCAACGTCGTGATCCGCGTGCGCAGCGTCTCGAAGACCTACGGGCTGTGCGGTTGGCGCACGGGCTGGGTCACCGCCGACGCGAAGACGATCGCGAATCTCACGCGCTTTCAAGCCTCGAACGTCAATCCGCCGAACACGCTCATGCAGGCCGCGCTCGAAGCCGCTCCAGCGGTTCCCGGATCGTTTCACGACGCCGCACGCGATGCGATCCGAACGCGTATCGACGCGATCCTCGATGCGCTCGCCGACACACAGATCCGATGCACGAACCCCGCCGGCGGCTTCTACATCATGGCCAACATTCGCGATACGATGAAGCGCACCGGACACGATTCGGCCGCCGCCTTCTGCATCGATCTCGCCCGCACGGAAGGCGTCGCGCTGTGGCCCGGCGAAGACTATCTCGCTCCCTGCCACGTTCGTATTTCGGCTGCGTCGCTCAGCGCTCCCTCGGTGGCAACGAAGGTTGCAAAGCGCATACGCCAATTCCTCCGCGAGCCGAACTAGACGCGCTTCACGTGCTCAAACATCAGGCTCCACAACGTAGACCACAACTTCGCCAGGTCCGAGTGAGATCCAGCCGCTAGCCGAAGGCTGCGTCGACGTCGTGTCGTCGTGCTCGAACGAGTCGAAGCCTGCGTCCGTCGTGGTTGGATCGAGACTCATCGGGCAGGCACTCTCGAACTCGGCCTCGCTGAGACGATAGGTCCCGCTCGCCAAGCCCCACTCTTCCGGTCGAACCGAGAATCGGAACTGCCCCGTCGAACCGTCGACATTTTCCGGCTCCTCGAAG
>JAUIME010000532.1 GCA_030433195.1 bacterium | reverse complement strand
CGATGACGCCGCCCAGCATCATCGCGCTGCCGTAGTTGCCGATGATGCGCGCATCCGGGAAGACCTCGGTGCGGAACAGGTATCGCGTGTCGGCATCCATGTGCGCGCCGCCCCACTGGATGCCCTTGACCTTCGAACGGATCACCTCGACGAGATCGTCGTGACGGGCCATCTGCTCGAGCAGCGGCGGCGTCGCGATGAGCAGGCCGATGTCTTGCGTGTGCAGGATGTAGCGGGCCTGTTCGAGCAAGTGCTCGACGTAGAGCTCCGCTTCCTTGGCGCGGCCGTCGGCGATGCAGCGCTTGACCCAGCGCGGGTCGAGGTCGACCGGGAACGAGAGGCTGTTCGTGCGTCGCGCGCGCTCGGCCGTGTACGCGCCGAACATGTGCGGACCGGACGGCCCGAGGAAGCAGATGTTCTGTCCGCGCTCGACACCGTGCGCCTCGACCTGATCGTCTTGCCACGTGAGCTGCCGGTCGACCCAGTCCTCGAGCACGATGACGCGCTTGGGGACACCCGTCGTTCCTCCCGAGTCGAAGACGCCGAAGACGCCCGGCTTCTCGCCGTAGCCTTTCGGGATCAGATCGCCCATCGGGACACCCCGCATCTCGTCGACCACGTTCGGGAAGCGCCGCAGATCGGCGAACGTCCGGATGTCGGTGAGCGGATCGAAGTCGAGCGACTTCGCGCGCTCGATCCAGAACGGCGATCCCGTGAGCGGATCGAAGTGCCAGCGCATCGCGGCTTCGAGGAACTCGCGTTCGTCGACCGATTCTCCGATGGGGCGGTCGAGTACCGACGGTCGAGTCGACATGTCGTGCTTCCTCCGAGGGATTCGAGGGTTCGGGTCGGCGGGCGCCGCGGGAGCGGGCCGTGGCTCTCAAGCGCGCCGCTCCGCGGGTCGATAGTCCCGGACGGCGCCCTCGTACTCATGTACGGCAAAACGGACGCCTTCCCTTTACCCGAAGCTTCGAAACGACCGCCATGACCGACCGATCACTCTTCCGACTCACGCTGGATGGCTCCTCGCTGACACTCGACGATCTCTATGCGTTCCTCGCTGCCGAGGCGTGGCGCATCGATCTCGCGCCCGAGGCCGTCGACGACGTTCGAGCCGCGAACGATCAAGTCAAGCGGTGGCTGCACGAGGGCAAGCCGATCTACGGCCTCACGCGCGGCCTCGGTCCGCTCAAGGACCGGTGCCTCTCGCCCGAGGAGGAGGTCGACTTCCAGCGTCGTGTGCTCGAATCCCACGCGACCGGGATCGGCGATCCGTTTCGCGACGAGATCGTGCGCTTGGCGATGCTGCTGCGCGCGAACGCCGCGAGTCAGGGACGCTTCGGCGTGCGGCCCGAGCTCATCGAGCGCAACCTCGCGGTTCTGAACGCGGGCGTCGTGCCGCTCATTCCGTGGGAGGGCTCGCTCGGGAGCGGTGACCTGCAGCCGATGGCCGCACTGGGCCTCGTGCTGACCGGGAACCCGCACGGCATCGCGAAGTACGGGGACGACGAGGGGCCCGCGCCGTTGATCCTCGCGATGGCGGGGCTCGAGCCGACGTTCGAGCTCGATGTCGAAGAAGCGCTCTCGATCATCAGCGGCAGCACGATGCTCGCGGCGGGAACCGTGTGGTCGCTCGATCGGCTCGCACGACTCGGTCGCATCTGCGATGCCGCGTTCGCACTCACGATGGAAGCGCTGCGAGGAGAGACGGGCGCGCTCGATCCGCGGATCCACGATGCTCGCGGGATTCGCGGGCAGATCGAGGTCGCGCGACTCGCGCGCGCGATGCTCGCGGGCAGCGGCTGGACCACGGACGAAGGCCGCGCGCGCCTCGGTGAAGACCACCCTCGCGTGCAGGACGCGGTGAGCTTGCGGTCGACGCCGCACATCCACGGCTCGTTCCGCGAAGTCCACCGGTTCACGAGCGAGGCGATGGCGCGCGAGATCAACGCCTCGACCATGAATCCGCTGATCTTCCGCAACGACGAACATCCCGAGGGCTTCGAAGTGCTCATGGGCGGAAACTACGACGGCTCGCACATGGCGCACCTTCTCGACATGCTCAACGTGGTGTTGACCGACGTGGCGGGTTTGTGCGAAACGCGGTCGGCGCGGATGATCTCGCCGCGTGCGAGCTACGGGCTACCGCCGAACCTCGTCGGCGGGAACGCGGGGCTCAATTCGGGGATGGTGCAGGTGCAGTCGTTGCAGCTCTCGATCATCGGTCAGATGCGCCAGCAGGCCGCACCCGCGAGCGTGCATTCGCTCTCGGGCAAGGACATGCAGGAAGACCACAACAGCATGGGCAACAGCTCGCTCTACGACCTGCAGGTCAACATCGAGCTAGCCGAGCAGGTCGTCGCGATCGAGCTGATGCTCGCGGCGCAGGCCATCGATCTCATCCGCGAAACGATGCACCCGTACGAGCTCGGCGCGGGGACGCGTGAGCTGCACGCGGCGATCCGCCGTCGCATCGACCCCGTAGAGGACGACCGATTCCTGCGCGACGATCTCGAGGCCATGCTCGAGCTGGTACGCGGGCGCGAGTTGTCCGATCTCGTCGCGTGGTTCGCACCCGAGGCGCCCGAACGCGCCGCCCGGCTCACAACAGGAACGCGAGCAACAGCGGAATCGTGACGAGGCTCGCGAGCGTTCCGAGAACGATGGCCGAGGCGACGAGCCCCGGCGACGCGTCGTAGCGCTCCGCGAACATCACGTTGAGCACGGCGGAGGGCATCGCGCTCGCGAGAAGCAGCACGTCGCGCGGCGTGCCGTCGATGCCGAAGAGCGTCGTGAACGCGATCGCGCACAGAAGACCGCCGACCATACGGATGGCGACGAGCCGCACCGCGCTCGCGACCTGAGTGACCTCGAGCCGCCGCAGTTGGACGCCCAGGTGCAGCAGCATGCACGGGATGCAGGCGTCGGCCAGCATCGAGATCGGCCGCTCGATCATCACGGGGATACGCAGCCCGGTCCACGCGACGAGCAACCCCGCGGCAGACGCGTACAAGAACGGCATGCGCAAGACCTCGCGCCAGCCTGCGCGGCCGCCTTTCGCGATCCAGATTCCGCCCACCGACTGCGACATCAACACGGTCACGAACACGAGCGTCGCCGCTTCGAGGCCTTCCGGTCCGAACGCGTAGAGCGCGATCGGCAGCGTGAGATTCCCCGCGTTCCAGAATCCCGTGGCGAGGAGTGCGCCGCGCAGCGTCTCGGGATCGTGGCGTCGTTCGAACCACGTCAGGGTGAACGATCCGACGATGACGAACAGCGTGCCGCCGCCGAGCGCCGCGAGACTCCCGAGATCGAGAGACGTGTGCGAGAGGCTCGTGAAGACGAGGGCCGGCGAGAGCACGAGCATCGTCACGTCGGCGAGGCTCTTCGCGGGCTCGTGTCGGCGACCGGCCCAGAGTGCCCCGAGCGCGACGATGGCGAAGACGGGCACGACGGTCGCGAGGATGGTGAGCATCGAAGGAGTGTGCGAGGCGCCTTCGGCGCTGTCAACCGGCGCCCGCCCGACGAGACGTTACCTGGACGATCGAGCCGATTTACGGTTGAATGACCCCTCGTCGAGGACGTATCAGGCGGCGCCCCGCGCGGCCGAGGGCGCACCCCGAAAGGAGCATTTCCCCATGACGGATCACGAACGAGATCGCCACCGCATGCCGTCTCGCGACGGACGCCACGACTCGCACTCGATGAGCCGGCGCATCAATCCGGACGCCGGCGAGCAGCGCACGTCACTGCGCGCCACCGGACTCCTGTTGACGACGGTCGGCGGTATCTTCACGATCGTCGGCGTCGCCGACTTCTTCCGCTCGTTCGCGAGCACCGCCTCGGGCGTCGGCTCCATGCCGACGAAGTTCTGGTGCGCATTCGTGGGCCTCCCGCTTCTCGGTATCGGCATCGCGATCCTCAAAGCCGGCTACCTCGGCACCATGACGCGCTACGTCGCCGGCGAAACCGCCCCAGTCGCACGCGACGCGATGGGCGCCGTACTCGACGGATCGAGCGACACGATCGAAGGCGTCTCCCGCTCGATCGCCCGCGGCATGCGCGAAGGCTCCACGCCGCAACCGAACCTCGACAAGGGAACCATCCGCGAACGCATCGCCAAGCTCGAAGCCCTCCACCGCGAAGGCATCATCGACGACGAAGACTTCGAAGAGCAGAAAGACCGCATCC
>JAUIME010000531.1 GCA_030433195.1 bacterium | reverse complement strand
GGTCGATCCCGCCGGCTTCGAGTCGATGCTGCAGCTCGCCCACGTCGCGCGCGGCGGCCTGCCGCATCTTCTTCTCGGCGGCATCGATGCGAATCTTCGAGATCTGCTTGGTGAGACTCTCGCGCACGCCGATGAGCTGATCGATCGTGTCGTCGTACATCTCGTTAGCGCGCTTCTCGACGATCTCGACACGCTCGGCGAGCCGCTCGGACGAGGCGACCCGAGCATCGAGCGCATCGAGCGTGTCGCTCGCCACTTCCACCTCGCGCAACCGAGCGTCGAGTGCCGCGAGCCGCTGCTCGATCCGTTCGAGCGAATCCGCCAACTCGGGACTCGCGGACGACTCCGAGCCACCGCCACATCCGACCGTCACGAGCGACAGCAGCACGACCCCGAGGCCCACTGCCAACGCACGCTTCGCGACATCGGCCGCCATTTCGCGACCTCGAGAACCATCCGACTTCGTTCGGGTTTCGATCACGACCAGCCTCCACGTCATCTGCGTCCGCGACCGGCTCACGGCCCGCCGCCTCCCCATCTATCAACGACCGAGAACCCCACCACGTTCATTCCGATCCGCCCCTTCCCCACGATACGAAATCAGCCATCTCCGAGCCCCCCAGCCGACCGTCAACGCCGCAGTCCTGCCTGTAGACCCAAAAAAACCCGCCGCACGGTCACTGCCGTGCGGCGGGTTTCGAGTCTGTCACAGATGCTTGGTCGGGGACGAGCCCCGTTCGGTACGGCCCCGTTCAGGACGAGCTGTCGGATCCGACCTCTTCGAGCTCGACTTCGGGCGGCGCTTCTTCGGTCGCGTCGAAGTGGAGTTCGTTCTCCTGAACGGTCACGCGGATGTAGTTCTTGCCCTCGAACTCGTTGCGAAGGATCGCCTCGGAAAGCGGATCTTCGACGAGTCGCTCGATGGCACGCTTGATCGGCCGCGCCCCGAAGTCAGGGTTGAAGCCCTTGTCGATGATGAAGCCCTTCGCTTCGTCGCTGAGCGACAGTTCGAGGTCCTTCTCGCGCACGCGCCCGATGAGGTGGACCATTTCCATCTCGATCACGTGCTTGAGATCTTCGCGGACGAGCGACTTGAAGACGATCACGTCGTCGACGCGGTTCAGGAACTCCGGTCGGAAGCTCTTCTCGAGCTCCTTCGAGAGCATGTGCTTCACCTTCTCGTAGGTGACGTCTTCGCCGCTCTTGCGGAAACCGAGGAACGACTGGTTCTTGACGACGTCGGCCCCGATGTTCGAGGTCATGATGACGATCACGTTGCGGAAGTCGACGTGTCGCCCGAACGAGTCGGTGAGACGCCCTTCCTCCATGATCTGGAGCAGCATGTTGAAGACGTCCGGGTGCGCCTTTTCGATCTCGTCCATGAGCACGACGGCGTACGGACGGCGGCGGACCTTCTCGGTGAGCTGACCGCCCTCTTCGAAGCCGACGTAGCCCGGAGGCGCGCCGACGAGGCGACTCACGTTGTGCTTCTCCATGTACTCGGACATGTCGACCATGATGAGCGCATCTTCGTCGCCGAACATGAATCGAGCGAGCTGCTTGGCGAGGTGCGTCTTGCCGACGCCGGTCGGGCCGAGGAAGATGAACGATCCCATCGGTCGGCGCGGATCCTTGAGACCCGAGCGCGAGCGACGCACCGCCTTGGCGATGGCCGAGATCGCGTCGTCCTGGCTGACGACGGTTTCGTGCAGCACGTCTTCCATCTTCAGCAGACGCTCCGCTTCGCCTTCGTCGAGGCGGTTGAGCGGGATGCCCGTCATCTTCGAGACCGTTTCGGCCACGACTTCGTCATCGACGACGCCGTCGACCTCGGTGCTCTTCTCGCGCCATTCCTTCTGCACCGACTCCTTCTTCTTCTTGAGGCGGTACGCGGAATCGCGCAGGTGCGCGGCGCGTTCGAAGTCCTGGTTCGCGACGGACTCGTCCTTCTCCTTCTCGAGGCGACGAATCTCGTCTTCGATGTCCTTCAAGTCGGGCGGCTGCGTGAGCGCCTTCAGGCGCACGCGGCTTCCGGCTTCGTCGATCACGTCGATCGCCTTGTCCGGGAGGAACCGGCCCGTGATGTACCGCGACGACAGCTCGACGGCGGCGGCGAGCGCCTCGTCGGTGATCTGCACGCGGTGGTGCGCCTCGTACTTGTCGCGCAGACCCTTGAGGATCTCGGTGGCTTCGTCCTTGCTGGGCGGCTCGACGACGATCGTCTGGAAGCGACGCTCGAGCGCGCCGTCCTTCTCGATGTACTTGCGGTACTCGTCGAGCGTCGTGGCGCCGATGCACTGCACTTCGCCACGCGCGAGCGCCGGCTTCAGCACGTTGCTCGCGTCGATCGCGCCCTCGGCCCCACCCGCACCGACCAGCGTGTGCAGTTCGTCGATGAAGAGGATGACGTTGCGCGCGCGGCGCACTTCGGTCATCACGGCCTTGATGCGCTCTTCGAATTGCCCGCGATACTTCGTGCCCGCGACCATCATCGCGAGGTCGAGCACGACGATGCGCTTCTCGCGCAGCAGGTCGGGCACGGCGCCTTGGATGATGTCTTGCGCGAGGCCTTCGACGATGGCGGTCTTGCCGACGCCGGCTTCGCCGAGCAGCACGGGGTTGTTCTTCGTGCGGCGGCTGAGGATCTGCACGACGCGCTCGATCTCGTTCTTACGGCCGATGACCGGATCGAGCTTGCCTTCCTTGGCGAGCTCCGTGAGGTCGCGACCGAACGCGTCGAGTGCGGGCGTCTTGCCCTTGCTCGGCGAATCGGACTTCTCGCCTTCCGGCTCGGGCGGAAGCTCGGCGCCGAGGAACTCGAGCACCTCTTCGCGCACTTCCTCGAGCTTCGTGCCGAGGTTCATGAGCACCTGCGCGGCGATGCCGTCATGCTCGCGGATCAACCCGAGCAACAGGTGTTCGGTGCCGATGTAGTTGTGCCCGAGTTGGCTCGCCTCTTCGAGACTGAGCTCGAGGACCTTCTTGGCTCGCGGCGTGAAGGGCAGCTGGCCCATCGTCACCATGTTGGAGCCGGTCTTCACGAGCTTCTCGACCTCGAGGCGGATCTTCTTCAGGTCGACGTTCATGTTCTTGAGGACATTCGCGGCGACGCCGCTGCCCTCTTTCACGAGACCGAGAAGGATGTGCTCCGTGCCGATGTAGTCATGATTGAAGCGTTGGGCTTCTTGGCGCGCGAGGCCCATGACTTTGCGGGCACGATCGGTGAATCGATCGAACATCTCGTCCTCCTGATGCATCCCTTCGGCACGACCTTTCTCCGGTAACATCCACGGCTACCGGACCATCCACGCGCCGTCAGGTAGAGTTGTCGTCCATACGCGAAGTGAGGTGAAGTACTTTTCCGAGGAACCGATCCTGCGCGTCCAGGATTCGGCCTTTGCCCCCGAAATTGTATCAATCTTCGGAACGGTGGGCGCTTTTGAGGTAGTTCCGGATGAAACCGGCGCGCACGATGTCGCGCTCACCCGGATCGAGCACCTGACCCTCGAGCTTCTGCAAGTGCGCCGGCTGACTCAGGATGAAGAGTTCGTTGACGGCGCCGATCTCGAGATCGTCGATGATGCCGAGGTTCACGCCCATCCGAACCATCGACAGGCGCTCCATCGTCTCTTCGGATGAGATGGTGCGAGCGCTCTCGAGGTTACCGACCGCGCGGAAGATTCGATCTTCGAGCCGCTGACGGAAGTCGTCGAGGAAGCGGCTGCGCATCTTTCGCTCGTAGTCGATGATCTTGGGGATGATCTCGCGGAACTCCTTGAGCGTTTCGTCTTCGCTGCGACCGAGCGTCACCTGGTTCGAGATCTGGTAGAAGTCGCCCGAGGCGAGGGTGCCCTCGCCGTACAGGCCGCGCACGGCCATGTTCACGCGTGAAACCGCGTTGAACACCTTCTCGATGTGCTTGGTCATGACGAGCGCCGGCAGGTGCAGCATCACCGAAACGCGCATCCCGGTGCCGACGTTGGTCGGGCACGCGGTGAGGTAGCCGAAGTCGCTCGAGAACGCATAGGCGAACTTCGATTCGAGCCGCGAATCGAGCGCGTCGATCGTCTCCCACGACTCGTCGAGGGTTTCCTCGAACGCGGCGCCGAGCACGATGTAGCCGGCGTTCGAGTACAGGAACTCGGTGCCGGGCTCGGAGGTCGGTTCGGTCCGGAGGATCTCGACGGCGAC
>JAUIME010000530.1 GCA_030433195.1 bacterium | reverse complement strand
CGCGAGGCCACGCGTCACGTGGATCCGAAACGCAACCGCGGTGCCACGCTCGACCGACATGCGTTAGTCGTGTGTGGCGAGACGTTTCGGACGGCAGGCGCGGCCCGTGGGCGGCCACGGTGATCGGGGCTTTCTCACTCGAATCGAGAATGCTGCGCAGAATGAGAGGGCGCCGCGCGTCCGCGAACCACAGGGACGGGAAGAGGCGGGGCCGGTCTCGTCGGGGTCGATCTCGTCGGGGCCGATCGTCAAGGGCTGCGATCACGAGGGCGGTTCAGGAGGCCGTGAGGGCCGCTTCGGGCCGTCGACAGCCCGTTCTCGGCCACGACGACCGGGGGGGAATCTCACGATTCCAGCTCGCGTCCGTTCTTCAACGGGCTGCTAAGATGGATTTTGGCCGTGCTGATTGAACCGCTCGGGTGCTCGGCGACATTCCGGGGGTGATTCACGATCAGGGAACACGGCTTCGAATCTCCTTTTTTCTCGGACGGGTGACCGACGGTGACGACTCCGGAATCTCTTCTCGCTCATGCGGGCTTCGTCCGCGCGATCGCACGCAGTCTCGTCACCGACGAGAATCGCGTCGACGATATCGTGCAAGAGACGTGGCTCGCGGCACTGAAGAGTCCGCCCCGTCACCGCCGGTCCATCCGAGCTTGGCTCGCGACGATCGCGCTCAACGTGACGCGCAGTTCGGCGCGCTCCGACACTCGGCGCTCGAAGCGCGAAGTTCGAGTCGCGAAACCCGAGTCGTTGCCTTCGACCGCCGAGCTCGTCGACGGCCGTTCGATGATTCGGCTCGTCGTCGACGCGGTCGACCATCTCGACGAACCGTACGCGAGCACGGTCATTCTGCGGTACTACGAAGACCTGAGCCCCAGCGAGATTGCCGAGCGGCAGGGGGTTCCGGTCGAGACCGTGCGTACGCGATTGAAACGTGCGAACCAACGCATCCGAACGTACCTCGACGGGAAGTTCGACGGCGATCGCAACGCGTGGTGTCTCGCGTTGCTTCCGTTCGTGCGCGGAGGTGTCCCGACGGGAGTCGCGACCGGATCGGGATCGGCCGCGGCCGGCAGCGCCGCGTCGACGACGATGTTGGGCGGTCTGCTCGCCAAGCTGGGGGTGTCGCTCGCGATCGTGCTGCTGCTTTGGCTCGGGTATCGCGAGCTCACGCCTTCTGACACGCGAGTCGACGAAGCCGTCGCGACGCAGGCGTTCGCCAGCGCTTCGGACGCCTCGCGCGCGCGCGCGCCGCAAGGCGTGGCTCCCGCGGGTCGGGTACCGATGCCGGGCGACGAAGATGTCGTCGCGATCGAGACCCCGGGCTCGCTCGAAGTCGTCGTGACGTGGAGCGACGGCGGACCGGCGGCGGGCGTTCGCGCTGCGGTCGGCGGCGCGGATCTCGTCGAGTCCCTCGGCGTGCCGTTCGACTACGAGACCGACGACGCGGGACGCTTCGTCGCCGGCGATCTTCCGGTCGGGATGGCGATCGTGCACTTCGACCGGATCGCGGGATTCGGCCATGCAGAGATCATCCCGGGAGAACGCACACGCCTCGCGATCGAGATCCCCCCGGGCGCGACCCTCGTCGGTCGGGTGACCGATCGAAGCGGCGCGCCCGTCGCGGAAGCCGAGATCTACTTCTCGCGTCAACCGTGGGATCCGGGCAGCGTTCTCGCGCGCACCGACGAGCGAGGCGAGTATCGCGCGCGCGCGGTTTCGGTCGGTGGCTACATCGGCGCGCGTGCCGATGGTCACTTGCCGGCGCCGTCGAGGAACGTGCCCGGTCGTATCCTGCGAGAGCTGCGCTTCGACTACACGCTCGACGCCGCGTCGGGGACGATCGCGGGCATCGTGCTCGACGATACGGGCGAGCCCGTCGCGGGCGCCAAGGTCGGCATGCGAGCGCTGCGAGACGACGAAACCGAACGACTGCAGGATGGGACGCAAGTGTTCGCGCCGCCGCCGCTGCGCATCGATTCGGGTGACGATGGCGCGTTCGCGTACACCGGTTTCGGCGCGGACGAGCGTGTGCTCGTCACCGTTTCGACGGACGACTTCGAGCGCTGGGTCGGAGAAGTGCGCATCGATGCCGCGAGCAAGCGTTCGGATCTCGTCGTGCGACTCTCGAAAGGAACGACTCTCGAGGGCGTCGTGCGCGACGTCACCGGAGCGCCGGTCTCGGGCGCGAGGATGCAGGTGCGCGTTCCGGGGGATGGTTTGTTCGAGGAGCTCGTGACGATCTGCGACGACGACGGACGGTATCGCTTCGATCACCTCGTGACCGGCGAGATCGAAGTGCGCGCCGATGGTCTCGACAACCGCGGCATGGCGTCGACAACGCTCGTCATCGACGGGCAAGATCGGCTGACGTGGAGTCCCGTACTCGATCGCGGGCTCTTGATCGAAGGACGTCTCATCGACGAAGACGGCGCTCCGCTCGTGAACTACGAAGTGTACGCGGGCGCCCCGAGCCTCGACGTCCACCGCTTCCACCTCGATCCGACGATGCACGACTTCTCGTGGTTGAAGGGTCCCGACGCGGGCGACAGCTACTTCGACCTCGATCAGATCAGTCCCGATGTCTTGCGCCGATTCCGCAGGTCTTCGATCACCGACGGCGAAGGACGCTTCCGGTTCGCGAACTGCGAGGATCGCGTCTATCCGCTCGAGGTCTACGAGCGATCGGGCGGTGGAGGATTGCCGTGCGCTTGGCACGAAGGCGCCGTGCCGGGCGGTCGCGAGATCGTCCTGCGCGTTCACGATCGCGATCGTCCGCGGTCGCATTTCGCCGGCCGCGTCGTCACGATGTCGGGCGAGCCGCTCGCAGGGCTCATGGTTCGCGCGCGCTCGCCGCTGCGCCAGTACTGGCGCGCCGAGGCGATGACCGCCAAAGACGGATCGTTCCGATTGGGACCGCTCGGGGCTGCCGAGTTCTTCGTGAGCGTCGAACCGGATTCCCACGGGGCTCACGCGCTCGGCATTTTCGAGCTGTCGCCGGGTGAGGTCCACGACTTCGGTGAAGTCCGTGTGGGTGAGCCGGGCGCGCTCGAGGTTCGCGTCGTGCGGGCCGATGGCGAGCCGATCGGTCTGCCGCGCGTTTGGTTGTTCGACGCGGATCGCATGCTCCGGTCCGGGGTCTACTTCGGAGGCGACACGGTGCGCGCCGACAACATCGCGCCGGGGTCGTATCGCTTGTGCATCCAGGGAGAAGGCGACAGCAAGATCAGCTGGAGCGAGCACGCGATCGAGGTGCAGCCGGGCCGCGTGACGCGCGACACGGTGGAGGTGAACGTCGGCGTGTCGCGAACCGTCCGTATCCTGCCGCCCGAGGGTTTCGATCGATTGGAAGGAAAGCTCTCGCTCGAAGTGCTCGACTCGTTCGGGGCGACCGTGGCGATGCGTTCGTTCCGACGCGTGATTCAGCAAGAGAGTCTGACGGCAGATCTCGTGCTCGCGGCGGGATCGTACCGCATCGTCGTGCGCGGCGAAGGGCTCATGGGCGAGCGACTCGTCACGTTCGAGGATCCCGCTCCGCACGACGTCGAAAGCGGTGCGCGCGGCGGACTCGCCGACGCGCCGATCGAGATCCGTCTCGGTTACTGACGCAGCGCCGCGGCGCGGATGCATCCGTTCGCCTGCCGTGCATCGTTGCGCTATGATTGCCGCATGGAACCCCGACCCATGTGCGGCTGGGGCCGCTTCCCGGTTGTCGATGCGGTCGTGCGCGAGGCGCGGGATCGCACCGAACTCCAGCGGCTCGCGGCGGACGAGACCCCGCAGGTAGCCTTCGGAAACCGGCGCAGCTACGGCGATGCATGTCTCGCGTCGACGATGACGTCGACACGCGCGCTGCGCGGTATTCTCGACTTCGATCACGAGACCGGCGTGGTCCACGTCGAAGCGGGATGCACGATCGGTGAGCTCATCGATCACGTGCTCCCGCACGGTCGCTTTCCGTACGTGACGCCCGGCACGAAGCACGCGACGATCGCCGGCTGCGTCGCGGCCGACGTGCATGGCAAGAACCACCACGTCGATGGCGCCTTCGGGGCATTCGTCGATCGCCTCGAGATGGTGCTCGCGTCGGGCCGCTCGGTCTCTTGCTCGCGCGACGAGAACGAAGACCTCTTCCGCGCGACGCTCGGTGGCATGGGGCTCACGGGCTTCGTCACTTCGGTCACGATGCGATTGCGACGCGTC
>JAUIME010000529.1 GCA_030433195.1 bacterium | reverse complement strand
CACCAATTGCCGCTCTCCCAATCGACGAACACCGAGTTCCCCCACCAGTTGTGCAGGATCTCGTGCGGGTACGACGTGTGCAGGATGAACGGCAGCCGGATGACGGTCGGCCCGAGCAGCGTGAACGACGGCATCCCGTACCCGGTCTCCCAGAAGTTCTCGACGAGCGCGAACTTCCCGTACGGATACGGCCCGATCAAACGCGAGTACATGTCGACGTACTGCGCCGTCGCCTCGAGATACTGATTCGCGAGATTCGCATCCGGCTCGCGCAAGAACGCATACGCGGTGACGTTCCCGGCCGGCCGCGAGTACTCGTGAAACGGCGCGGCAATGAGGTACACCTCGTCCATCTTGTCGAGGCAATTCCACGTTTCGACAGAACGCCCTTCCGGAGCTTCCGTCTCGCGTACACGCGAACCTTGGCTCACCGACGACCAACCTTCGGGCAGGTCGACGGTCATCTGGAAGGTCACGAGGGGGTCGTCCTCGAAGTACGGGAGCCAATACGAACCGCCCGAGAGGCTCACGCCGTCGTCCGAGATGAGCCCGGGCGTCGTCGAGAAACTGCGTGCCGACTCGGCGCCTTGTTCGATCGGGTGGTAGATCGAGCCTTCGAGTCGCAGTCGGACACTCACGGGAAGCGTGCCTACGATCTCGATCCCCTCGGCCTCCGTCGTACTCTCATTCGACAGTCCTTCCTGGAAGCGAAGCTCGTAGCGACGCACCGTCAGCCCGCCGCCGACCTCCGGCTCCCCGATCGCCTGGAGGCTGAAAGGGCCGTCGATCTCGGAGATCTTCAAACCCGCGTGCAACGTGAAAGGGATCTTGCCATCGTCCCGGAGCATCGCGGCGGAGAGGAGAATCGAGTCGTCGATACGAATCTCGTGGCTCGCGGGATCGAGTCGCACGTCCATCCTGTGATGCGCGTGCCGAAACGAGGGATCGTAAGGGGGACTGGATCCAACGGTAGTTGCCGCAGTCGAGGCGAGAACGACGAGAGCGAGGAGAATCGAGCCGGTTCGGCGCACGGGAGGGCTCCTGTGGAAGGGGTTCGTGGGAGTCCCACGACCGTAGCTCCGGCGGGGCCGCGATTCCACCGGGAATCTCACCCTCTTCTCGTCGTCGGCCGTTACAATCTGCGCCCGCAATCGACTGTCGACGAAGACCGCCCGGCGCCGATCCGCTTCGCGCCGCCTGTCCCAGGAGGCTCCCATGCACTTGCGCAGCGCATTCGCGCGCCTTTCGGATCTCGCCGTGCCCGCCATCGTCACGACGATGCTCCTCGCCGCCTCGGCTTTTGCACAGCAGCGCGCGCCCGAATCGGACAACGTCGGCCACACGCGCCATCATCATGCGCGCAACGCGAAACATCCGCGGATGAACACCGATGCGACACGATTCACGACCGATCGCGAAGGCGCCGCGCTCGAGCTTCCCGCGGAGGAAGACGCGTTCAGCTTCGTCGTGTTCGGCGATCGTACGGGCGGCCCTGACGTCGGCGTGTCGGTACTCGCCGACGCGGTGCGCGACGTCAACCTCCTCGAACCCGACTTCGTCATCACCGTGGGCGACCTCATCCAGGGGTACAACCAAACCGACGAGTGGATGGAGGAGATGCGCGAGTATCACGCGATCATGGACAACCTGCTGTGCCCGTGGTTTCCGGTCGCGGGCAATCACGACGTCTACTGGCGCGGGAGTGAACCGAAGCCACCGGGTGAGCACGAAGGTCGCTACGAGACGCACTTCGGCCCGCTGTGGTACGCGTTCGAGCACAAGAACTGCTGGTTCCTCGTGCTCTACACCGACGAAGGCAATCCCGACACCGGCGAGAAGACGTTCAGTAAGCCCGAATGTCAACGCATGAGCCCGGAGCAGCTCGCGTGGCTCGAAGCGACGCTCGAGCGCACGAAAGACGCCGATCACGTGTTCGCTTTCATGCATCACCCGCGTTGGCTCGGGGGTCAGTACGGCGACGATTGGAACAAGGTGCACGACTTGCTCGAGTCGGCCGGCAACGTCACGGCGGCCTTCGCCGGCCACATTCACCGGATGAACTACGTGAAGCGCGATTCCATCGAGTACGTGACGCTCGCGACCACGGGCGGTCATCAATCGGGGTACGTGCCGAAGGCGGGTTGGCTGCACCACTACCACGTCGTCACCGTGCGCGAGAATCAGGTCGCGATGGCCGCGCTGCCCGTCGGCGAAGTGATGGACGTTCGCGAGATCACGGGCGACCTCGTCGACGAGACGCGACGGCTCACGGGGCTCGAGCCGCAATTCCGCGAGATGGTCACGATCACCGAAGCGGGTACGGGAGGCGGCAACCTGACGGCGACGATCGAGAACCCGACGTCACGTCCGATCGAGGTGGTGTGGGTGCCGGAGTGCGAGGACAGTCACTGGGTCTTCTGGCCCGATCACATGCACGAGACGATCGCGCCGGGGGCCTCGCAACGCTTCGCGGTGCAAGTGCGCCGACGCGGCACGACGAAGTTCGGCGCCGCGTTCCGGCTCCCCTACGTGAACATCGGCATCGACTACCTCGCGCCGAGCGCGCGCTACGCGATCCCCGAACGCCGCGTCGAGCTCCCGCTCGACGTGCGCCTGCCGCAACCCGAACCGGGCACGCCCGACGGTGCGCTGCTGCTCTCGCGCGAGACCGATGCCGAAGGCCGCCCGGGTCACCTGCGCATTCCGTCGTCGTCGTTCGAGCTGCCGGACGGGCCGTTCACGCTCGAGTGCCGGATCGCCGATCGCACGCAGCCCGCGCGCGCCGGCATGGTCACGAAGACCGAGGACTCCGAGTACGGCTTGTTCCTCATGGACGGCGTTCCCGAGTTCTACGTGCATCTCGACGGTGCGTACGTCACCGTACGCGCTCCCGAACGCGTGAGCGGCAATCCCGACGGAACGCACGTCGCGGGTGTTTTCGACGGGCGCGAAGTACGTCTTTACGTCGACGGCGCGAAGGTCGCTTCTCGGCCCGCGAGTGGAACGCGTACGCGCAACGCGTTGCCGCTCCTCATCGGCGCCGACGTGAACGGCCGCGGCGATGCGGTGTCGCCGTTCGATGGACGCATCGACGACGTTCGGCTCTCGAGCGTGGCGCGCTACGAAGGCGAGAGCATCGAGCCCACGGGATCCACGCGCCTTGGCAAGGGACACACCGTCGACGACACGACGGTCCTCTCGTTCGCGATGGACCCGCTCGTCGGTCCGCTCACGCGCGACGCATCGGAACACCGCGCGCACGCGCACGCCGTCGGCCCCGTCGAGATCGGAGTCGCGGATCCAAAATGATCCGTGACGTCCGCGTCACGAAGTCGAGAGCGCGCCTTCGCCCAGGTGGCTCGGTTGCGGAACGGCGTCTCGTCGCTTCGCCGGACGCTTCGTCACGGCGGCCGCGCGGACGCAGAGCACGCCCGACGCGAACGCCGTCATGAGGTGGAGCGACTCGGAGATCGGCGTCGCGACGGTGTCGGGATCGAGCGCGACGAAGGCTCACGTGCCGCTCGGATGATCGAGGCTCTCGAAGAAGTTCAATGCCGCTTGGTAGTAGCGCACCAGATTCTCGAAGCCCCGGATACCGTGACCCTGACCTTCGAACTCGACATAGGTGACCGGGCGACCGAGCGCCTTCGCCTTCTCGGCAAACTCGCGACTGCCCTTCACCGGAACGCGCCAATCGTTCGAGCCGTGCGTCAGCAAGATCGGAGCGCGCAGAAGATCGACGTGCGAGATGGGTGAACGATCGAGGAGCTTCTCGCTCTCGGTCGCGGGATCGCCCGCCTCCTTGACGACCCAGTCGGGGATGTTGCACGACTCGTAGAAGTCGATGATGTTCGAGAAACCCGCGTGGCTCCAACCGAAGCCGAAGTCAAAGCTCTCTCCGCGATCGTTCGTCTCGGCCGGGAACGTGAGCGCGCGCATCGTCGCGTAGCCGCCGTGACTGCCCCCGTAGACGCCGACCTGATGCGGCTCGTACCCCTTCTCGGCCACGAGCCACTTGCCCGCGTACAAGATGTCGACGATCTCGTCGCCGCCGAGGTCCCCGTCGTTGAGCGCCGCGAACTCGGCCCCGAATCCGCTGCTGCCGCGCGGCGAAGGACTGAACGTCGCGATGCCCGCCGCGGCCATGATCTGCGACGACGTGTCGAACGTGTTGCCGCCGCCGTAGAACGACTTGATGCGTACGAGGCGATCGGCTGG
>JAUIME010000528.1 GCA_030433195.1 bacterium | reverse complement strand
CGTCGACGGCGAAGACCTCATGAAGCGCCTGCCCGACCTCGCCGTCTCGTCGGCCTCGGCGTGCACGAGCGCCTTGATCCAGCCGAGTCACGTCCTCGGCGCGATGGGATGCGACGACGACCGGATCCGCGGCAGCATCCGCTTCTCGGTCGGACGCTTCACGACCGAAGCCGAGATCGATCGCGGCGTCGAGCGGCTCGTCGGCGCGATCGATTGAACGAACCGACTCGCGTCAGTCGCCGCTCTCGGCGTCTTCGCTCGCCGCAGTGTTTCCGGCGGGCACGATCCACTGCGTGAGGTGCGTCTCGTCCTTCACGAAGATCGCGTTCCCCGAAACCACGGGGTGCGCCCACACGGGCTTCTCGGAGACCTCGTAGCGCGCGAGTTCTTCGTAGTCGTCAGGGGTCTTGCGCACGACGACGAGCTCGGCGTCGGTATCGAGCGACAGGAGCACGTCGCCCGCCGCGACGATCGCGGCGTTGTCGCCCTCGCGCCGCTCGCCCGTCCACAGGATGTCGCCGGTCTTCGCGTCGAGCGCGAAGAGCTGCCCGCGTCGCTTCTCGCTGAATCCGTACAGAACGTCGCCCTCGAGGATCGGCGAGCTCATGTACATCGCCGCGCCCGTCGTGCTCCACGCGTCGTTGTCTTCCTTCACGCCGCCCGCGAGCGGAAACGCCGTGATGCCGACGTGATAGCCCGAGAGGATCACGTTGCCGTCGTGCACGACCGGCGTCACGGAGTTCTGTTCGAAGTTCGTCTTGTACTCGATCTTCCAGATTTCCTTGCCGTCGTCGAGACCGAGGCCGACCGCGTACTCGCGCGTCTGCGTGATGACCTGCGTCTTACCGTCGACGGTCGCCGTGATCGGCGACGCGTAGGCGGGTCCGTCGCCGTCCCAACTCCACAGCGCCTTGCCCGACGCCACGTCGTACGCGCGGATCGAACCCTTCTCGTCACCGCCGACGTGCGCGATCAACCGATCGCCCACCACCAGCGGCGTCATCGCGACACCGTACCGCGGCGACGGCTTCGGGAATCTGCTCTTGAAGTCGTGCTGCCAGTGCACCTTCCCCGATTCGGCGTCGAGGCACGACAGCAAGCCGTCGATGCCGAACGTGAACACGCGCCCGTCCACGACGGTGACCGAGGCCTTCGGTCCCTTGCCGTGCTCGGTCGCGGTCGGATCCATCGTGTAGGGAACCTTCGACGCCTCGCGCCAGAGTTCCTTGCCCGTCGCGGCGTCGAGCGCGAGCACGATCTCCTGGTCGTCGGCCTGACGCGCGTGCACGTAGAGTCGCCCGTCGACGAGCGCGGGAGTCGAATGCCCGGTCCCGACCTCGACTGCCCATCCGCGCACGAGTTCCTTCGGCCACGTCGCGGGCGCCTCGAAGTCGGCGACCTTGCCGTCTCGCGACGCACCCCGCCACGACGGCCAATCGGCGCCGAGCTCGGCCGTCACGGATCGATCGGCGTCGCTCGTCGCCTTCGCGTCGAACGTCATCGCCCCCGAAACGACGATCCCGATCGACGAGGCGATGAAGATGACGAGCCGGGACGTAGGCGTCCGAAGCGACTCGAAGAACTCTCGGCAGCTCATTTCGACTCCGATGCGTTGTCCGCGATGCAGTAGAGGTGCGACGACGTGCGCAGGAACAGTTCCTTGCCCGACACCGCGATCGACGACAGGGTGTACGAATCCTCGAGGTCGTTCACGGAGACCACCTCGAACTTCGGCCCCGCCTTCAACACGGCCGTCCGGCCGCCCTCGTTCGTCACGTAGAGGTGTCCGTCGGCGAGCAGCGGCGACGCGTCGTACGTCCCGCGCGGCAGACGCTCCTTCATGTACTGCACGTCGCCCGTCGCCGCTTCGACACACGCCATGAACCCCTTGTCGTTCAGGATGTAGACGTACGTCCCGTCGGTGACGGGCGTCGGTACGTCGTACGAGAGCTCGCTCGTCCACGCGGTGTGCGACTTCGTCACGTCGCCCTTCCCGCCGGTACGCACGGCGATCGTCGGGCCGCGCTTCGCGCACGCGAGCACGACGTCACCCGCGACCACGGGCGACGCGACGGTGCGGTAGTACTGGTTCTTCGTCGGGTTGATCCCGCCGCAGCGCCAGATCTCCTTGCCGGTGTTCGGGTCGTGCGCCGTGAGGTAGTCGGCCCCGCTGATGAGGATCTCGGTGCGATCGTCGTAGGCGAGCGGCACCGGCGTCGTGTAGGCGTCCGGCGACTCGACCACGGCGTCGGTCGGACGCTCGACGTTCCAGACCTCCTTGCCGGTCTTCGCGTCGAACGCGACGAGCCGAGACGGCGAGTCCGTCGTCATGCCGTGCAGGATCGGCACGATGAGCTTGCCTTCGAACAGCAGCGGCGTGGCGCCGTAGCCCCAGCCGAGCCCGAACTCGCCGTAGCGTTCCTGCAGGTTCATCTTCCAAACTTCGGCGCCGTCCATCGTGAAGGCCGCGAAGACTCCCGTTCCCGTGAGCACGTACACGCGCTCGCCGTCGGTGATCGGTGAAGGGCTCGACATGTTCTGCTTGCCGAGGACGTAGTTGCCGTCTCCGAGATGTTCGCGCCACAGTTCCTTGCCGTCTTTCTTGGCGATGCACAATAGCAGCAGCTCGAGTCCCTCGGGTGTGCGCTCGCCGCCCATCTTGCGCAGCACGGGCGCGGCCTCTCCCTCGCCTTTCGCGGTCGGCGACATCACGAAGATCCGGTCCCCCCAGATCGCCGGCGTCGAGCCGCTCCACGACGGCAGCGGAGTCTTCCACTTCACATTGTCGGTCGTCGACCACGTCGTCGGCAGGCCCGTGGCGTCGCTCGTTCCGTCGAGCGACGGACCGCGCCACTGCGGCCAATGATCGACGTCAGAAGCCGCGGCCGTCGAAACCGAGAGCGCCGCGAACAGCGCCACGGCGAGCCCCTTGCCTGCGAGGGGCATCGCCCATCGATGCGATCTCATCACTCTCCTCCTTCGGCGGGCTTCGCCGATTCGGCTTCGGCCTTCGCCGCGCCCTCCGCGACCGCGAACAGTTGGTCGTCTCCCGCGATGTACAGCGTCGATCCCGCCGCGATCACGGTTCCGTTGATGAGGCCGGGCAAGGTGTTCGTCGCGATCTCTTCGAGCTCGCGTCCGGCCTTCAAGATCACCACGTCGCCGTCTTCGTTACGGACGAAGACCTTGCCGTCGGCCACGAACGGTGAGCCCCACACGTACGCGAGCAGGTCGTGCCGCCAGACGCGCTTGCCCGTCTCGAGTTCGACGCACGACAAGAAGCCGTCGAGTTCGGTCGCATAGACGAGGCCGTCATGAACCGCGACCGTCCCGATGCTGCCGCCGAACTCACGTCCCTCGATGCGCCAGATCTCGGCGCTCTTCGTCACGTCGCCCTTCTTGCGCGCGTCGATCGCACGCAGACAACCCGGGCCGCCCCCTGCTTCGGGATTCTGCCCGACCGCGACCAGCAGCCGGTGCCCGTGATAAACCGGTGTCGACAGCAATTGATTGCCCGTTGCGGGGCGGCCGTCGTCGGTCTTCGGTTCGTGCGCTTTGCAGTCGAACTTCCACAACAGCTCGCCGGTCTTCGGCGCGAACGCATAGATGACGCCATCGCCACCCGGCATCGCGACCTGCGGCGTTCCGTCGACGACTCCGTACGCGGGCGAACCCCACTGCCCTTCGAGGAGCCGCTCGCCCGGAGCCGCGCTCTGCCAAACGACCTTGCCCGTCTTCGCGTCGGCCGCGAGGAAGCTCGGAGCGTCGGGGTTCTCGACCGCGTGCGTCTCTTCGTCGACTCCGTGGCCCGTGACGACGAACACGAGCCCGTCGCCCGCCACCGGGGACGACGCCGACGCCTGGAACGGCCGCACGCCGAGCGCGCCGCGCATGTCGAGCTTCCACAGAATGTCGGCGTTCTCTTCGCCCTTCGCGGTTTCGCCCGTGAACGGCCCGTCGTTCTCACCGTCGCGGAACCCCTCGGCGTCGACCGCGACGAGCTCACAACGATTGCTCACGTAGAAGACGCGATCGCCGACGACACAAGGCGTCGAGCAGATGCCGATCTCGGCCCAATCTTCCTTGTCACCGGTCTCGAGCTTGTCGTGGACGGCCTGCCACAGGAACGCGCCGTCCGACTCGCGAAAGCACATCAACACGCCGCGATCGCCCTCGATCGAAGCGTCGCGCGGGTTGCCGTTGTTGGTGCCGATGTAGACGCGCCC
>JAUIME010000527.1 GCA_030433195.1 bacterium | reverse complement strand
ACGACTCTTCAGGAAGCTGCTCGGCGAGATCAGAAGGTCCGCCGACTCGAGATATCCGCGGACGGTTCGCAGCCGACGGCGCAGCGCGACGGCGTCGAGCGCCATCCGCCGCCGCAAGCGCGGAAAACGAGTCGCGAGGCGCCCGTAGGCGCGCACGAGCCACGACACCAACGGTGGCGCGACCGCATACGCCGCCTTGGCGGTCCGCATCTTCCACGACCGGTCGCTCGAACAGACGACGCAGGCGAGTCCGGGCTCACGCACCTCACACACCTTGCGGTCGGGGCGGATCAACTGCACCTTCGGACACACGAACCAGTAATCGTGCAGATGCACGAACGTGGCGAGCCCCCGCTCGTGAGCGCGCGTCACGAGCGAAACCGACAAGTGCAGACAGTGCTGGAAGTGAACGACGTCAGGGCGAAACGCGTCGAGGACCCATTCGAACTTCTCTTCGATCTTCGGGTTCTCGTACGTCTGCTCGATCCCCGAGTACTCGAGCCGATTCACGATCTCGAACACGGGGAGCCCATCGAACGTCGACTCGCGCACGGTGTAGTTCTCGGCGTCGTGATCTTCGACGCGGTGACAAATCGCCACGTCGTGGTGCTTCGCGAGCTCGCGAATCAAGTTGCGCGTGTAGATTTCGGTGCCCGCGAGTGTATACGGCGGGAAGCTGTGCACGACCATGAGAATGCGGAGGCGTCGCTCCGGCACGGGACGCGTCGGGATCGCCCCTGCCGGTCCTCGACTGCCGCGCCACAAGCCGAACATCTCGACGAAGTGAAACACGGGACTGAACGCCGCGAGCCGCCACTTCTTCGCCCGCGTGATCGGTCGCCCCCGCAGCTCGCGCCAGTCTTCGCGACTGACCCGCCAGGTGAGCGCGAGCGCTTCGCGGAAACTCCCGACGCAGCGTCGACCGAGAATCTCGAGGTTCATGCGCGCGTCGATTCGCGTGCGGTCGAGAATCGTCCGCAGATCGTACTCGTGCGAATGCAACACGACCGACTTCGCCGCGAATCGAATCGCGTGCCCCGCCTCGAGCGCAGCCTTTCCCCAAAGCAGGTCCTCGCCCCATCGAACGCGTGCGAACGGAAGCGTCTCCCAGGTCGAACGGCGCAAGCACGAACTGACATTGTTGAAGTTCGCGAGCAGCCGCATTTCGTACGGTGACTTCGACGCGAGTTCGTCCGCCGGAACGGGCCCCTGCAGCACGTCCTCGCCGCGCGCGTTGAGGTCGCGAAGGACACCCGTTTCGACGTGGAACGACGCGTCTTCGAGCGGCAGCACGCGACTGTAGGCTCCGGCGACGCGATCATCCGACGCGACCGCCTCGACGATCTCGTGGAGCCATCTCGTATCGGCCGGGACGGCGTCCTGCGTGATGTACACGAGGAAATCGCCGGTCGTCCAAAGTGCGCCGAGGTTGCGCGTGTGTCCGTGCTCGAACTCACCGGGCTCGATGGTTCGAATCGTCACGTCGAACTCGCGCGCGAGCTCGACGGTCCCGTCCGTCGATCCCGAGTCGAGCACGAGCGTCTCCACGCGACCCTCGAACTCTTGGCAATCGATCGCTTCGAGCGTCCGCCGGAACTCGGGCCCCGCGTTCTTCGTGAGAATGATGATCGATGCAGAACGCGTCGCGGCTTTCATCCCTTCTCCACGCCCGGGGACGAAGCCCCCTTCTTGTCGCGTCGTACGGCCCGGTACACCCGATACGCCAGCGTCTGGTGAATCCGTTCGAGGTGCGCCGTCGCCTCGGCGAGCTGACGCTCGCGATCCGACAGCACGGTGGCCACTTGCTCGCGGTCGGTCTCGACGCGCTCGGCGTGCGATCGGACCTCCTCGTTGACGGTGTTCAGGCGCGCGATCTCGTCGCCGCGCCGTTGGATCTCCTCTTGAAGCGCCGCGCTCTGCGCGACCAGCGCCTGGATGTCGGCCTCGAATCGCCCGCGTTCGGCCTGCAGCTGTCCGAGGACCGATCGATGCGCTTCGAGGTCCGCGGCCTGCGCGTCGACGACCTTCACGAGCTCCGTACGCTCCTCGGCATGCCGGGCCATGGCTTCGCGGTGCGCCTCCTGGTGCGCGTCGAGATCGGCGTGGATCGCCGTCATCGCCTCGTTGAGCTTGCCGTTCTCGCTACGGAATGCCGCCAACGACTCAGCGTGGCCCTGCAGGTCGGCGCGAAGTTCTTCGATGACTTTCTTGTGCCCGCGGCGATCGCGATCGAGCTCGCGATTGACTTCGCGATAGCGCTCGAGGTTCGCAGAGAGGTTCTCGGCTCGGTCCGAACTCTCGCGGAGCTGCTCGACCTGACGGGCTCGCTCTTCGAGCGTCTCGCGCGACGCCGCGAGCGCACGGATCACGAACGCTCGATCGTCCGGCACTTCGGGGGGGCCGGCTTCGACGGTCTTTCGGTAGAGATCCAGCAGCCGAGTCGCGTACGCGGACATCGGAGCCTTGCGGGCCTTCGCAGCCGCACGCATGTCGGCCCAGCGCTCGGGCGCGCGCACGAGTTCGTCGAGGCGAGCAGCAAGGCTTGCCGGATCGCCCGTCGTGAACGCGAGTCCCGCCTCCCCCACGCGCTCCGCGAGCGCTCCGCGATCCGAAACCAGAGCCGGCATCCCCATCGCGAACGCCTCGTCGAGGACGAGCGAATACGACTCGTGGCAACGACTCGGAATCACGGCGACGTCGAGTTCGGCGTCGCGGACGTCCCGAGGTGCGAATGCGCCGTGGAAGACGACCGGGAATTTTGCGGCGCGACGCGCCAAACGGAGCTCGTACTGCTTGTCGGCGGTCGTGCCGAACACGTGGAGCTCGAATCGATCAGGATCGGTTACGCTCGCGAGCGCTTCGACGGCGACGTCCGGTCCCTTGAATTCGACGAGGTGTCCCCAATAGCCGACGCGCAACGGCCCCTCCGGGAACCTCGGGGCGACGGGTGCCGCGTCGCCTTCGTCAGCCATAGCACGGTTCGTCCCTGCTCCGCTCTCGACTCGCGAGGGGATCTCGAAGCGCTTCTCGTCGATCGCGAGCGGAACGACCTCGAAGCGAGACGGCTCGAAGCCGTGCACTCGAGCGAGGAACGCGCGCTGGTTCTCGGACGGCACGAGGACGTGGCGCGCCAACTCGATCTCTTGGCGCAAGAAATCGATGTTCACGCGCAGCGACCGCGCGAGCTCGTCCTCGGACTGCCACCAAATACGATGCGCGCAGCCCGGACAATCCGACGACCCGGCCTCTCGTTCGCATACCTCACCGTCGAGCAGGCGATACTCGCGGGGGCACGTGCTCCAAAGGTCGTGCATCGTAACGACCGACGGGATCCCGCAACGCGCCGCGATCTCGACGAGGTGGACCGACAGACGCTTCCAGTGGTGCACGTGGAGGACGTCGAATCGTTGGGTCGCGAAGAAGTCGAGCAGGGTCGACTCGACGAAGGGTGATAACCCCTCGAACCAGTTGTCGGAGAAGCGATCCGGACGCTTCAGGCGATGGACGGTGAGCCCGTCGAGTGTGTCGGTGTGCAGGCCTGGCTCGAGCTCGGGGTCGCTCGTGCCTGCGAGGATCGCGCATGCATGGCCATCCGAGAGGAGCGCCTTGGCGAGCTCTTCGACGTGAATCTCACATCCGCCTGTGAACTCCGGACGCATCCCATGAAGGGCCAGCAGGACGTTCATAGCTCGTGAGTCTATGTTGACCGTTTCGAAGGTGTCAAGAATCGCCGCAAAGAGAAGACAACCCTGCGGGGCCGCGGAAGTTCGTCGATTTTTCGGCTCAAAAAAACGCTTCGCCCCTCCGATCTAGGTAATCGAAGCCGAAGCGAAGACGAGCTGCTCGAAAATGTCACGATCCAAGCGGTTGGGGAGGGGCCTTTTCCAGCGTCGAACGGAATCGGTCGGCTTGCGCTGAGCGGTACGAATTCTAGCCAGGGCTCGGGTGAATCCTGCCGGACTCTCTCAATCTCCGCCATGGCCCGATGCTGTCCATGGCCGGCCTTGGCTGGAATTCCGCCAGCGCTCAACTCGCGCGCCTGCGCACTCTCCTGCTCGATCGAGAATCCCGCCTCCTTTTTTTCGTCTCGACGGAACATCCGAGGGGTCCAATCCATCCTAATCAGCGTGGATGGTCCAACGGACTCGTGACGCTTGTCGCCGGTCCGAGCGAAACCAGAATCAATCGAGCCAAGAATCAATCGAGCCAAGGTTGTGGGATCACGTAAAAC